>NZ_JAGGQN010000013.1:0-180449 GCF_018613275.1 Bacillus sp. ISL-4 | reverse complement strand
GCGCCTCCTCCTACTCGATTACTTAAAAAGGAAAGGTTATGTATGGCAAAGAATATAGTGTATAGGATGGCTTTTCGAAAAAGTCCGAAATGAAAGGGAGCTAAAAAGTGTATATAATGATTGGAATACTAGTCTTCGTGATTGCATGTGTAGTAACTGCTAAAATAATTTCCTCTAAATATTGGACATGTATTTATACGGCATTCGGGAATGAAAATTATTTTAAGCTAGTTGCGAAATTGGAAAGGGAAGGGATACAATTCAAAACGAAAACGCCTATGAATTCAGGATCCGAAAACTTTCAAAATCGCCATGAAACAATTCAATATGATGTTTTTGTGAAAAAGGAACAGGAGCATATTGCCCAAAGGGCCGTTCACAAAAGTTAATAAAGGGAAAACCTTGAATCTGGCTGTTCTGGTGGCAGCCTTTTTTATTGGCTAGAAAAGGCAAATAGGGAAATGAAGTTTTACGTATGTGATGATATTTCTTATTGAACTAACGGAACTACTCTAACAATCAATCTTACGTTCCATTCATAACCTGGTTCTTTAAGCGAAATGACCTGGAGTGAACTCCAGGTCAAATTTTACTTCCTTGGAAACTCACGAGTAAAAGCTCTAAACTCACGAGTAAAAGCCCGGAACTTACGAGTATTCGCTCGAAACTTACGAGGGTGAGACTAATAAGAAGAAAAATGCTGCTAATCCATTTTTTCATTGAATTTATATGGATAAAAGAAAGAAAAAGCGTTGATTTTGATATGGAATTCGTTTTTTATAGTTTCAAAGACTGAAAATTTGTATAATGGGTGAGATGGATTTAATTGAATGTACATATAGGAGGGGCATGGATGAGTAAACTTAATGGCAGGACCGTTGCTTTATTGGGAGCGCGGAAGACGGAAGAACTTAGTAAAATCGTTCAAAATCTTGGGGGAGTCCCGCTCGTTCGCCCGGCACAGGGGACGGTATTCCTGGATGATTCCCATTTGGAAGAGGATGTCACCCGGTTGATGGCAGGGGAG
The DNA here is from genome assembly GCF_018613275.1 of Bacillus sp. ISL-4. Taxonomy (NCBI): domain Bacteria; kingdom Bacillati; phylum Bacillota; class Bacilli; order Caryophanales; family Bacillaceae; genus Bacillus; species Bacillus sp. ISL-4. The sequence goes on along the minus strand of NZ_JAGGQN010000013.1, from coordinate 179,422 downwards.
TTCGATTGGATCATCCTTACGACGGGAGTGGGGACGGAATTATTATATAAAACGGCAGTGAAGATGGAAGCGGGAGGTCGTTTCATAGAAGCTTTGCAGTCCATGAAAATTGCAGCCAGGGGCTATAAAACGGTGAATATGCTGAAAAAGCTTGGTCTGCAGCCATTAATCCGGGATGATGATGGCAGTACAGCAGGGCTTGTTCGCAATTTGGAAGGCAATCTGTCTAAAGGTGTAAAGGTCGCTTTGCAGCTTCACGGCGATCCGGCTCCTCTTTTGATGAACTGGTTGGATGAACAAAAAGTGGAACATAAAGAAATCCTGCCATATGAACATATACCGCCCGAAAAAGAAACGATGCAGCAGCTGATCCAAGAAATCCTTGAAGGCAAAATCGATTCGGTTGTATTCACGAGTGCACCGCAGCCGCGAAATTTAATGAGATTTGTCCGTGAACAAGGTGTGGAGGATAAGATAATCGACCTGTTTGCATCAGATGTAATTGCTCTTGCGGTCGGAAAGGTAACGGCACAGGTGGTAATCGATGAAGGGATCGAGCGGGTCATATATCCTGAAGATCAGCGGATGGGCAGTGCAATGGTGGAGCTGGTGAAATATTATCATGGAATAGCAAGCAGATAGGGGTGAGTTCGGCATGACCAAGGGCAAGGTCTATTTTGTGGGTGCTGGTCCGGGGGATGTGGGCCTTATTAGCGTAAAAGGTCAAAAAGCGATTGAAAAAGCGGACATCATTTTATATGACAGATTGCTAAATCCCAAATTGTTGGAGGCCGCCACCCTCGATTGTGAATTGATATATTGTGGCAAGACACCTTATACGAATGGCATCACTCAAGGGGAAATCAATGGGCTGCTTATTTCCAAAGCAATGGCAGGGCATCGGGTCGTTCGCTTGAAAGGCGGGGATCCTTCCGTTTTTGGAAGAGTAGGGGAGGAAGCTGAATCGTTGAAAAATGTGGGAATCCCATTCGAGGTCATTCCGGGGGTTACGTCCAGCATTGCTGCATCCATGTATGCGGGAGTCCCCGTCACGCATCGGGATTATGGACGTTCCTTTGCGATGGTGACGGGCCATGAACAAACGGAGAAGGATATGGATTGGAACGGGCTTGTGAAAAGTATAGATACGGTTGCCTTTTATATGGGTGTTGCCAACCTTCCGTATATCCGCGAAAATTTGATTAATCATGGAAAGCCGGGGAATACGCCGGCACTCGTCATACAATGGGGCACTTATGGAAGACAGGAAAGTGTTGAGGGTACCTTGGATGATATCGTCGAAAGGGTAAGTGAAAGGTCGCTTGGCAATCCTGCGATCACCTTGGTCGGGGATATCATTTCACTAAGGGGAAAACTGCAATGGTTCGAAAAGAAGCCACTGTTTGGGCAACGGTTTTTAGTGGCCCGGACCGGGACGGCAAAAAGTTCCTTGGCAGAAACCCTGGATGAACTTGGCGGCGAAGTCATCGAGTTTCCTAAATGGAATGCGGCCAAAGTGAAAATAGATGAAAGTCAGCTGCTCTCTTTTCTTTTGTATGATCGGATTCTCTTCACTTCGCCCGAAAGTGTCCATGGATTCTTGGATTCACTCACTGAACATGCTATTGATTTCCGCCGGATTTCTTCTAAACTTTATGTGTTATCAAGGAAATCGAAAAAGGCTTTACAGCAACGGGGACTGATGGCCGAGCTCAAATCCGAGATGTCGGAAGCCGGAACCCTGTTGGTTGTTGGAGATCGAAACAGAGATCAAAGAGATCCGGCTCATGGGGACGGAGACTATTTTCAATCAGTCGATAAATTCGTCGATGAAAGATTCCTTGAAATCCTTCCGAGAATGCTGGACGGGATAGCTGTCGGAACGGTACTATTTTCGAATCGGCATTCAGTTGATATGCTGATGCAATATGGGAAAAAGGCAGACGTGGATGTTGAAACACTGCTAAATCAAGCCTCCATCGGGGTAATCGGGGAAAGCACCGGCAATAGACTTAAAGACTATGGATTTATATTGGATATGATGCCGAAAGAACCGTCTGTCGAACAATTGGTGGAGTTGATCTTGAATAGGAATGTTTTTTAGGCTCTGATAAAAACAGAGTCTATTTCCTTTGGTAGGGATTCGTTATTCATACCCGTTGAAATGTTGTTTGCGTCGAGTTTATTCTACATTGCCCTGCTTGTTCTGTTATTCGTAATGGTTGTGAAGGTGTTCCGTTTCTTTATAAAACATATGACAAAGATGAATTACATGATCGATTGAAAAAAGGGATGACTGATGGCCCTTTCTTCGGGTCGTTAGGGCAGGGATGGGCGTTGAGTGGATTCGGTCAACTTTACCAAATGATGGACGCTCATAAGATTTTGAGGAGTAAGCAATAAAAGTCTTTTATTTCTTCACAGATTGGGTATTATATATACGTGACTTTTCCAGGGAGGCGAAGTAAATGAAACGGACATGGGAATTCGTATTAAGTATCTTTGGCGTGGGTATCGCTGTGATTTTTTTAATCATGACGATCATAGCGGCCGTTTATCTCAACAGTATCGATATGAAAGAAATGATGGACTACTCTTTAATGACAGATTCTGAGTTTTCCTCGTCTGAGGTAGATATGTCGATCAAGTTGTTCATGGGCATACTATGGACGGGAATCATATCGCTGTTCATTGCATTGGCGGGCGGTTTAATCTCTATCTTTCTATTAAAAGGCGGCAAAGCGAAGGGAGCCGGAATCTTATTGATCATTACGGGCATTCTGACGGTCTTTCATGTTTGGCCGCTTTTTTTCTTCATCATACCGGGTATCATGTGCCTTGTAAGGAAGCCGAGGGAAACAGTGGAAGTGATCGTATGATCCGACACTATACATAGTGTAATTTGAAAACAAAGGAGCTGATCCGAAATTCGGGTCAGCTCCTTTTGTGCTGTGAGGATATTTTAGGGGAATATACCTATTTATACCTGCAATCACCAGTCTATCATGTTACTATTATTATAGATTTAAATATAAATAGACTGGAGTTCGATCGATGAAGATACCTTTAATGAAGGTTGGAGCACTGACCTGTTTAACGCTCGGTTTGTTCAATGGACAGGCTTTTGCGGAGTCTGGAATAACCAATGCATGTTCATCATTCGGTGAGATTCAATCCAATGAAAATCCTTCCCATAAGCAAATTAACTGCTTACTGACGAATGCGGCAATAGAGGCCGAAATCCCCCCTGAAGTGGTAAAAGCGGTGGCTACGCAGGAAAACGGGGATTGGAGGCAATTTAATGAGGACGGTACACCGATTAAATCCGGCGATGGCGGTATCGGTCTAATGCAGCTTACCAATAAAAGTGGGTATGACCAGAGAAATCTGGAAAATGATATAGTCTACAATATCGAGGCAGGCGTCGAGGTATTGAATGGCATGTATTCAAGAAGGGATTTGCCCAAGATCAAAGGTGCAGGAAGAAGGGTCATCGAAAATTGGTATTTCCCTGTAATGGCATACAACGGGACAAAACCGGTTAACAGTCCTCTTTACCAGGAAAACGGGAAAATAAATCCGAATGCCTATCAAGAGGAAGTTTTTGCCGAGATAGAAAAACAAAGTTATTTGGATGGCACAAAACTGGCCAAATATCCATTCAAAACAACGGACTTTCAATATGACCGGGAAAGCACTGAAAATATCATCTTTAAAAATCTTGAATACACACTGACAGATCAAACGCATGACTCTGTTTATTGGTTCAAGGCTGGAGACAAAGTTTTGACGACATCCAGTGCGAATATCAGGAAAGAAATAAGCACTACGGCAGGTGCGGTACTTGTGCCACCCAATACAAGCTTGATCATCACAGGGAATTTTGACTATCACGAATCTAAGGGAAATAAATTTGTCTTTTACCCTGTACAAACGGAAGACAAGAGTATTAAGGGGTATGTTTCATCGGCTTACATCACCAATAGTCCATCAGTTGTCGTGCCCATCAAGGATACGAATAAACCTGTGATTTCAGGGGCAGCTGGCAAATCGATACCATTCAATTCAACTTTCAATCCTCAAACCAGCGTAAAGGCGAAGGATGATAAAGATGGTGACTTAACGAGTGCCATACGTGTGGAAGGTAAGGTGGATACGAAGAAAGTGGGCACCTATACTTTGACTTATACGGTAGCTGACAAGGCGGGGAATATTGCTAAGGTCATAAGGAAAATAACCGTTTATGATCAAGTCAAGCCGGTAATTTCCGGTGCCGGGAATAAAACCATCAAACTTAATTCTTCATTCAATCCAAAAACAAACGTGAGTGCCAAGGATAATGCCGATGGCAACTTGACTAGTAAAATCAAAGTGACGGGTACAGTGAATACGAAGAAAAAGGGGACATATACATTGAAGTATACGGTCACCGATTCATCGAAAAATGCAGCGACAGTCACAAGAAAGATCACGATAGATGGCACCAAGCCAGTCATCTCGGGAGCCAATAGTAAAACCGTTGGCTATTATTCGACATTCAACCCTAAATCAGGCGTATCTGCGAAAGATAACCTGGATGGCAACATGACTAGTAAAATAAAGGTGACAGGTACGGTGAATACAAAGAAAAAAGGAACGTATACATTAAAGTATACAATCACTGATTCATCGAAAAATACTGCGACAGTCACAAGAAAGATTACGGTAGACAGCACCAAGCCGGTCATTTCCGGTGCCAATAGCAAAACCATTGCCTATAACTCGACATTCAATCCTAAATCAGGTGTATCCGCGAAAGATAATCTTGATGGAAGTTTAACAAGTAAGATCATAATAACAGGGACTGTGAATACGAAGAAAAAAGGCACCTATACATTGACATACACAGTTACGGATAAATCGAAGAACAAGGCAGAAGTAAAACGGAAAATTACAGTTAAATAGAAGGCAAAATGGGATTCCCGCAATAGGGGAATCCTTTTTTTTGCTGTCTGAATGGGTTTGGCTGAAAGATATGCATATATAATAGTAGAAAGTGTTCAAGGATTGATCCTCCAGGGTGGAGAGGATATTGATAAAAATGTTATAATTGTAAATAGATGTAACGCGAAGGGATCTGAAGGGGGATTGTTTATGGGCAAAGAACAAGGGCATGTGAACTGGATGGATCAGATTTTTAAGGAATATGAAAGAGACGGCGGGCTGAAGAATAATCCTGGCTTTGGAAAACCGCTTCCGGAGTCGGCGCTATCGGGAAATATATATGACAACTTCTTGACGAAGGCCAAGGATGCCGGTTACCTTCCGCTTTGGATAAAATGGCAAAAAGAAATTCGGGAAGAGCTATCAGGATTGGTTCGATTGAAAAAAATGAATGGAACTGAATCTGAAATCAAGAAACGAATGGATGAAATAAATGAGAAAGTCCGTACATATAATGCAATTTGTCCAGCCAAAATGCAGCGCAGGGAAATAGAGTTGGAAAGCATCGAAATCCAGTATGAAAAATGGAAGTAATTGATAATGTGTAAAATGCGGGTATTTGTATGACGTGATCATTAATGGATTATGATATAATGACATGAATAAAAAACAGAGAGAGGGACTTCGATTGGAAAAAAGAAAAGAAGTTTTTTCATGGATAAAAGCGATATTGATTGCAGTCATTCTAGCTTTTTTAATTCGAACGTATATTTTTGCACCGATTGTCGTGGACGGTGAGTCAATGATGCCGACTCTGCAAGACCACGAAAGAATTGTTCTTACCAAGTTTGGAACGAATATCGATAATATAGACCGGTTTGACATTGTCGTTTTTCATGCAACGGTAGATAAAGATTATATAAAAAGGGTAATTGGTCTGCCAGGTGACCATATTGAATATAAAGACGATACGCTTTATATTAATGGGAAAGCATATGAAGAACCATACTTGGACAAATATAAGAGTCAGATGGCAGGGGTGCCGCTGACTGAATCCTTCAAGCTAGAAGATCTTACAGGCAGCATGACAGTGCCGGAAGGCCATTTGTTCCTTATGGGGGACAATCGCCAAAATAGTTTGGATAGCCGTGAAATAGGCACGATTTCCGTCGATGAAATTGTCGGCAAGGCGAATCTAGTGTATTGGCCAATCAATGAAATAAAGCTTGTCAATTAAGAAGAAGCGGACTCGGGTATCGAGTCCGCTTTATTGTTGCCGTTATTCATTTCCGTAAAGAGGAAACATTGATTAGCATTATCATACAGGTATCAACAAAAAACGTGTCCATTCTTCTTTTTTTTCTATTTTTTTTATGAAAATCAACTCATTTGGGTTAAATTAGGTTATCCTATTAAAAAGAAGTAATCACGTTACCCAGGCCCGTGTAAAATATGGATTACTTTAAAAAAGGGTGCTGAGATGGAGTACTTTAGATGGATATTGTAAAAGATTTAATATCAAACTATGGTTATTTTGCGATATATGGACTGTTGGCCATTGGGATTATTGGCTTGCCGGTACCTGATGAGTTCATGATGACTTTTGTCGGCTATTTGTCATCCATTTCCGTTTTGAATGTCCAGGGAGCATTCCTTGTCAGTTTCCTTGGTTCGATATCCGGGATGCTTGTCAGTTATTTCATCGGAAAAAAGGTGGGGAAGCCTTTTTTGAGGAAGCATGGTAAGTGGATCAAAATGACCCCCGCGAGGTTGGAGAGATTGGAGAAATGGTTCAATAAATACGGTCCTTGGACCATCATCATAGCCTATTTCATCCCAGGAGTCCGTCACTTCGCCAGCTACATTTCCGGGATGAATGGAATGGGGAAACGAAAGTACTTTATCTTTGCAGGAGCAGGGGCTTTCAGCTGGTGTTTGGTATTTACGACTTTTGGTTATTTCATTGGTGTGTTAACGTAACTCATTTCAACTTACCAAATTTCTTTATTGGAATCAGAAAATCCCGTTTCTGGATCTCTAGAAACGGGATTTTCCATTTCTGCCTATAATTATTGAGCTGAGTATCCGCCGTCGATGACAAGCTCGGCACCAGTTACGTATGAAGCTTCATCGGATGCTAGATAAAGCACGGCATTTGCAATATCCGCCGGCTGACCCAAACGTTGTAATGGAGTTGCTTTGATCATTTGGTTCACTAACTCTTTTGACTCTTCTAATTTTTGAGTCATTGGTGTTTCGATGATACCAGGGAATACAGCATTGACACGGACGCCCATGCGGCCATATTGCGTTGCGGCAGCCTTGGAAATAGCACGAACGGCACCTTTTGAAGCTGAGTAAGAGTTTAAGCCCATACCGATTTGAGCAGTGAAGGAAGAAATGTTTACAACTGCGCCTTTACCTTCTTTAGCCATGTGAGGAACAACGTGTTTCATTCCAAGGAATGGTCCAAATCCATTGATGCTTAACATTAGCTGCCAATCGGCCAATGTCGTATCGTTAATGCCTTTTTCTGTTGAGATACCGGCATTGTTTACCAAAATGTCGATTTTGCCAAATTTAGCGATAACTTCATCGGTCACCTTTTTCCAGCTTTCGTCTGAAGATACATCAAGTACAGTTCCATGGACATTATCCAGTTCATTCACAACAGCTACAGCTTTTTCATTGATATCAGCAGCAATGACTTGTGCTCCTTCTTTTGTGAATAGGTCTACCATTTCCCTGCCCATACCAGATGCTCCGCCAGTGATAATGGCTACTTTATCAGTCAATCTTCCCATCATGATCACTCCTAATTAGTTGTTATAACGATGAATATATGTTCAAGTATAGTGCAAAAGTTATATTATCAACGAGCAATACTATAACTCCTTCAAGAATCCGTCAGGCATTTTATTTTCCGGCTTGCGAATTTCCTTTATCTTGCTGGATAAAAAAGTACATGTATGCCTGTGAAAAAATGGACTTCCCATAACTGATGCAGGTTGAAAGCGGTATCAATCTTTCAATCTTCTAATATTGAAACCGTAAATTATCAATATCTAAATAGCTTTACCCGTTCTATTTGAAACGATTCACTAGTAATCTTGTAGAGGCATCTCATGCATGTCGGGGAGGACCATATGCTCAATTCTAGTAATTAAAATTGAATACTGCAATCTTTTTGTACTTTGAATACAAATTTTTATAACACGATTCCAATTTTAACTTTTCAGAACTTTTATGTACATAGGAGGTCATTATTTTATGAATAACAGAGTGTATCTTTCCTTGGTCATCCCGCTTACGATTTCGACAATGAGTACGCCCTTGCTAGGTGCGGTCGATACGGCTGTGGTTGGAAAGTTGAGTGATCCCGCTTATATTGGCGGGGTGGCTGTCGGAACCATAATTTTTAATACGATGTATTGGCTTTTTGGTTTTCTACGGGTCAGTACATCTGCCTTTGCTGCACAAGCGGAGGGGGCACGGGATGAAAATCAAAGCCTGATGGCCTTGATTCGGCCTTTCTTCATTGCAGCGATCATCGGCCTGCTTTTTATCGTGATCCAAAAACCCATTTTGAATGTTTCGTTAGGCGCAATCGGTCCGGAATCGGACGTTTCCGCCTTTGCCGCAGATTATTTCGGCATCCGGATATGGGGTGCACCTTTTGCATTATTGAACTATGTCATCTTAGGCTGGTTAATCGGGAAATCCAGGATAAAAACATCTTTGTTCATTCAAGTTTTCATGAACGTGATCAATATTGTCTTATGCCTCGTTTTTGTAAATGGCTTTTCGTGGTCTGTATCAGGGGTTGCTGCCGCTTCATTGATATCAGAGATTTTCGCTTTTTTGCTGGGCTTGTGGGTCATCCGAAAAGCGGTTAACGTACCGGATTCATTTTCATTCCGGGAGGGGTTCGATCGGGCTTCCCTGAAAAAAATGATGGTGGTCAACAGGGATTTATTCATCAGGACCATTTGCCTGATCACGGTTTTCAATCTTTTTACGGCCAAGGGAGCCACTTTCGGGACAGAGACACTGGCGGCCAATGCCGTACTCATTCAAATCCATTACCTGATGGCCTATTGCTTTGATGGCTTCGCGAACGCGTCGAGTCTTCTGGTCGGGAAGGCGATTGGTTCGAGAGATATAGACCTTTATAAAAAAACACTCTCACTATCGGCGCGGTGGGGCTTGTATGCTTCGTTCATACTTGCCGCATCTTACTATCTATTCAGCGATAAGGTCATTCTCCTTTTCACGAACATTCCCGGCGTCATCGAACTGGCCCATGAATATGGACTTTGGATAGTCCTATTCCCATTCAGTGCCTTTATCGGACTCATTTTTTATGGAGTGTTTATCGGTGCGACAGAAGCCGTTCCAGTTAGGAACTCAATGCTCCTTGCACTATTGGCTTTTCTATTTGTCCAATTCATGGCTGTCAGCAATCATGGCAATCATGGATTATGGCTTGCATTCCTGGCTTTCAGTTTAGGACGTTCTGTGTTTTTAGCTCTATACATCCCAAGGCTGAACCGAAAAGTAACAAAGCTTATGGATGCCGATAGTCTAATGAAATCATCTTCTTTTTAATAAAAGAGGGTGTTTTTTATTAATGCAGGGAATTTTATCGGTAGTTTGATGTTGGCGATAATACGGGAATACGAAGAATAGGTAGCAACGCTTGGCGAATCAGGTAGTAAAAGTGATAAAATGAAAAATATATATAAAAGAGGAGTTGTCGTATTTTGAGTGAATTGAATTGGCGAGAAGAAGTTGAAAAACGGAAAATGAACTTATTACTGGACACACAAAACTTATTGAAAATAAAAAGTGTACTGGATGAAGAACATCCGACAGAGGTGGCCCCATTCGGTAAAGGGGTGAAGGAAGCACTTGATTTCATGCTTCAATTAGGCGAAAAGGACGGTTTTACTGTTAAAAATGTCGATAATGTCGCTGGTCATATCGAAATGGGTGAAGGCGAGGAATTAATCGGGATATTATGCCATGTCGACGTGGTACCTGAGGGAGATGGCTGGAGTTCCGATCCGTTCGGCGCTGAAATCCGCAATGGCCGCATTTATGCTCGTGGGGCAATCGATGATAAAGGGCCGACGATGGCTGCCTATCATGCGATGAAGCTGGTCCGAGAGCTAGGAGAACCTTTGAACAAACGTGTGAGGATGATCATTGGAACCGATGAAGAATCGAACTGGCGCTGCGTTGACCGTTACTTTGAAGTGGAGGAAATGCCCTCGATCGGCTTCGCGCCAGATGCTGACTTCCCGATCATCAGTGCGGAAAAAGGAATCTGGGATTTCTCGGTTATACACCCTGCAGATGCAGGAAATGGCACGAACTCTGAAGTGAATGTTTTGGGATTTTCTTCAGGTCGACGGACGAATATGGTACCGGATTTTGCTACGGCTATTGTGGAAGCGGCCAACCCTGCTGAAGTGGCGGCAAACTATCAGGATTATTTGCAAAAATACTCATTGAGGGGCCAAGCAGTTCCGCAAAAAAATCAAGTGCTGCTTGAAATGAATGGTGTCTCGGCACACGCGATGGAACCGAAAAATGGAAAGAATGCAGGTCTGCATTTAGCCGTATTTTTAGCTGATCTTACTCTTGATCCGCATGCGAAAGCCTACTTCACTTTCATAAAGGACCGTTTGTTTGAAGATTCCCGCGGAAATAATTTAGGTGTGGCTTATTCGGATGAGCAAACAGGAGAATTGACGGTCAATGCCGGCGTTTTCAATTATTCTAAACAAGGCGACAGCTCGATTGGTTTCAGCATGCGTTATCCGGTGACATTTGAGTGGGAACAGCAAAAGGCGGCAATGGAAGAAAGACTTGCGGCATATAATTTGAAAGTGAAGACCAATTCGCATTCAACTCCACATTATGTGGACAGTGAAAGCTTCTTGATTAAGACGTTGCAGGAAGTTTATGAAGCGGAGACAGGTGATAAAGCTGAACTCCTTTCGATTGGCGGCGGCACTTACGCCCGTTCATTGAAAGAAGGCGTTGCATTTGGCCCGCTTTTCCCTGGCAGCGAAGACATTGCGCATCAGAAAGATGAATATATTGATATTGAAGATATGCTTAAGGCTACGTCCATTTATGCACGTGCCATTCATGAATTGGCTAAATAAGAGGCAAAGAGGGAGAAAGACATGGGGAAAATCATTTTTAACGGCGACCTTAAGAGCAGGTCCGAAGTAAAGGTAGATATTGAAGACCGGGGATATCAATTCGGTGATGGCGTCTATGAAGTCATCCGGGTTTATAATGGCGAATTATTTGCGGGGGAGATGCATCTTAACCGGCTGATGGACAGTGCGAAGTTGATACAGATTAAAGTTTCCTTTACTGCAGCGGAAATCAAAGCACTCATGGAAGAGCTGATCGCTGAAGATCAACTGAAGGACGGTATCGTCTATATGCAGCTGACAAGGGGCGTATCTCCGCGTACACACTCATTTCCAACTGCTGAGGTGGAACCGGTCTTTGTTGCCTATACAAAGGAAATGCCTTATACAGGAAAAATAAAGCCAGGGGTCAAGGCTGTTACCACCGACGATATACGCTGGCTGCGCTGTAATATCAAGAGTTTAAATCTACTGGCTAATATAATGGCAAAACAGCAAGCTGTAGAAGCCGGTTGTGATGAAGCGATCCAGCATCGTGATGGTACGGTGACGGAGGGAAGTTCGTCCAATGTCTCAATCGTGGTGGATGGACTACTTAAAACGCATCCGGCCACAAACTTGATCCTGAATGGGATTACCCGTCAGGTGATGCTGAAACTTTGCGCTGATCATGGGATTCCATATGTCGAGGAAGCCTTCACCGTCGAGGACATGATGGCAGCCGACGAAGTCCTTTATACAAGCACAAGCGTCGAAGTGACACCAATTATTAATATCGATGGCCAATCGATTGCAGCCGGGGAAGCCGGTCCGATAACCAAAAGACTGCAGAAATTGTTTTCCGAGGAAATCGAGAAGCAATGCGGTTCCGTTAAATAAAAAAAAGCCCCTTTGCCACTATTGGCAAAGGGTTTTTTATATGTGTAGCCGGAAGCAGATGGCCATCACCGAGTCCCCGTTTACGTTAATTACATCCTCATGCAATCCTCCCTTTTTGACATTTTCAAGAACCAGGAATATAATTGCTAATAACCTAAAAAGTTTACCTGTCGCAACAATTTAAGTTGCGTATAAAAAGGAGTTGACATAGATATGTCCGATGTGTTGCATCAATCTTCTTCAACAAGAGGAATAAAAAAACTTCTTCCCTATCTAGGTCCTGCCTTTATAGCTGCTGTGGCCTATATTGATCCAGGGAATTATGCGACCAATATTACAGCAGGGTCAAAATATGGCTATACGTTATTATGGGTTATCTTTGCATCCAATTTAATGGCTGTGCTAATCCAATCACTATCGGCTAAATTGGGGATAGCCACTGGAAAGAACCTTCCAGAGCTATGCAGGGAAAGATTTTCGAAAAAAACATCTTTCTTATTATGGATTCAGGCCGAAGCCGTTATAATGGCAACCGACCTAGCTGAATTCATAGGAGCTGCACTAGGGATTTATTTGCTATTTGACTTACCGCTTATCACATCGGCAATAATTGCAGCGATTGGTTCCTTTGCCATTCTGGAATTCCAGCGCAGAGGTTATCGAACATTCGAAGCTCTGATCACGGTCATGATATTTGTCGTTGTGATAGCATTTGGTGCTCAAGTTTTTTATGCAAAACCTGACACTTCAGCCGTTGTTTTAGGACTCTTCACTCCAAAGTTCCAGGGAGTGGACAGTATTTTACTTTCGGCCGGTATGCTTGGAGCCACCGTTATGCCACATGCCATTTACCTTCATTCTTCTTTGACTCAAAGAAGAATAGTCGGAAAAAACGATATGGAAAGAAAAAGGATTTATCGTTTTGAGCTAATTGACATTGTCATCGCCATGTTGATTGCAGGCGCGATCAATGCCGCCATGGTTATAGTTTCAGCTGCCCTATTTCATAAGAATGGAATACTTGTCGAGGACTTGGATGTTGCCTATCAACAATTCGGTGCGATGCTTGGACCATCAGTCGCGATGTTCTTTGGAGTAGGATTATTATTTGCCGGTTTATCAAGCTCATCGGTTGGTGTACTGACAGGTGATGTAGTCATGCAAGGATTCATTAAAAGGCATATACCGATTTATTTAAGAAGGGTCATTACCACCGTACCGCCCCTGCTCATAATATTATGGGGAGTGAATCCATCCAAAGCACTTGTGATGAGCCAAATTGTACTCTCGTTTGGCATCGCGTTTGCCTTAGTGCCATTGATCATGTTTACAAGCAATGAAAAAATCATGGGCAGCCTGGTCAACCATAAAATCACCTCGAGCGTCGCTTGGCTTATAGCTGTACTTATCATTGGACTGAACTTGTTCCTGCTTTACGAAACACTGTTCAGCTAAAAGAAGAAATGGCAGGGAAGGACCAATTTTTTGGTCCTTTTTTATTTATTTTTGCTGACCTTTTCGTTTTATCCACCCAGCCCGAAAAAACCGGCCTGGATCTGCTGTGTATTATCCGTAGATTGGGAATATTCCTGATGGAGGGAATATTTATTAGGATGCCCAAGAAAAGGTATAGGCAATGGGAATTATGGTAAAATTAAAGGGAAAACAGGAAGGAATGTAAGTGACCATGAATACTCATTTTTTCTTTGCTTTAGTATTGCCCGATGATATTAAGGCTTATTTAAATGCTGTTACGGAACAACTAAAGCAAGACTTTCCATTTAAGAAATGGCTGCATCCAGCCGATTATCATATTACGATGGCATTTTTGGGCAATGCTCCCGATACATTGAAAGAGGATGCTTTGAGGCGTGTGGAAAACGAGCTTGCCAATGAGGCCTCATTCGGCTTGGAACTCGGCGTTATCGGCGGTTTTGGCAAGAGTGAGAGTCCAAGGATTCTATGGGCAGGCGTCAAGCAGCAAGAAAGGCTTTTTGCCATTCAAAGGAAAGTCTATAATTCTTGTATCGAAGCAGGTTTTGAACTTGATAAAAAGCCGTTTAAGCCTCATATTACGCTGGCAAGAAAATTCGAGGGGGATAGTCCCTTTTCGTTGGAGAGCGTTCGCCAGGTAGCGAATTTGGAGGATAAGCATTTTGAAGCAGTTCAGGTTGCGTTATATCAAACACATCTTGGAGCTTCCCCTTCATATGAAAAGATTTTCACGATAAACCTTCGAAAATAGAGAGAGATGGGTGGTGGTCGAATGGCACAGCTCATAAAGATGCAGGATTATATTTCCCGGTATGAGCAGGATATTTATCATTATCCAACACAATTTGCACGGTTGAAAAAACAGCAATGGGATAAATTGAAGGCTGCTTATCATGCGGGCGAGCTGGATCGGTTGTATAGCGAACATACTGAAAGTGAAACACAGGTCAAATTTGATCCGCCTCAGGAAGAGTCAAAGGGCCTGTTTAAAAAGGTGAAAGGCATATTCCACCGGACAGGTAAACAGGAGGCAGAGGCAGAAGAACTGCTAATACCGAACCAGTTCGAAGATACTAATGTTTTTTCATTAAGATTTCCGTTCCGACCGGACAGTCTGGATGAATTAAAGCAAAATTTTTTAAATCAATTACTCCGTTTTCAAATGAAATGGGGGAGTTCGACGCTCCGTGAAAAATCATTTGTGGACCAATCATTCGCTTTGGATGAGAGGCTCCGCTTTTTTCTGCAGCGTTTTCCGGATACGTTTCTCGTATTATATAAACCTATCTTTCTATTGAAAAATGCGCCTGTTGAAGTCGAAGTCATTTTATTGACCCCTGTTGATGCTTGGTGCATCACTTTTCTGGAAGCGGAAGAGGACGCTGCTTTCATCGGTTCGAGTGAACGGTTCTGGGTCCGCAGGCATCATAAGCATCCTGATAAAAAAGTGCTCAACCCTTTGTTGGGTGCAAACCGGATGACGAACATCGTCTCCCAGTTATTTGAGCTATATGAAGTGAACATGCCGATTAAAAAGGTGATTTTATCCCGGAATGGATATGTCGATTATCCCGAAGCACCTTATGATATTACGATGTTGGATAAACGGACCTTTCCGGAATGGTTTGAAAGGATGCGGGCTATATCGTCCCCTCTTAAGGCACAGCAGTTAAAAGGGGCGCAGGCATTGCTTGAATATTGCCAAACTACATCCAGCCTGCGACCTGAGTGGGAAGCCGATTATAACCAAACAGAAGGAAATGAGCATGCCGCGACTTAATGAAACGGTATATTTCATTGTCAATCCAATGGCTGGAAATGAAGAGAGTTTGAAGATTTGGAAAAAAGCCGAGGAAATACTGAAATCAAAATCTGTTCCCCATGAGGTGTTTTTTACACGTGAAAAGGGGCATGCGCTAAGATTGACAAAGGAAATTCTATCAGGGACGAATCAGGATACCAGGGTAATCGCTGTCGGAGGGGATGGCACGATTAATGAAATGATAAATGGCGCCATTGATTTCCCTCACGCTATCATCGGCTCCCTTGCAGCTGGATCCGGCAATGATTATGTAAGGGGCATTCAAAAAACTGAGGGTGTGGAAGAAGCCCTTTCTTTATTTCAGGTTAATGCCTTCAGTGCCATTGATATTGGACGGTTCGAGACGAATGGCAAGGCGGGTTATTTCGTGAACAGCCTGGGAATGGGCATTGATGCTGAAATTTCCGATGAAGCAGAACGTTCCGCTCTGAAAAAATGGTTTAATTTTGTCAGGGCGGGTAAATTGATTTATCTGTTCATTTTTATAAAAAAGATATTTACTTACAAGCCCAGCTGCATGGAATTGATCATTGATGGTGATCGGCATCTTTTGAAAAAGGTTTGGTTCATTGTTATTGCGAACCAGCCCTACTTTGGCGGCGGGATGAAAATTTCACCGATGTCGAAGTTGGATGATGGCAGGTTGAACGTGATTGCGGTCCATGATATTACTTTGTTGAAATTATTGACCGTCTTCATCACCGTTTTTTGGGGCGGTCACCTAAACATTAAAAATGTTGATTCTTTTTCCGGTAAAATGATAAAAATGAAGAATCAAGGGTCAGTAAAAATCCAGTCTGATGGGGAAATTGTTGGTACGCATGAAGTAGCTGCAGTGGTTCTGAAAGAGAAAATGCGCGTCATGTTCAAGGGTGATAACCCATACAAAAATATGAAATGATTTATTTGTTTTTGTTTTATGCGTATAATCGTTTTATAGTACTTGACGCAGAAACCGTTTTTCAACTAAAATTTAATTTATGGCTATTGTTTAATTGCTCAATAGCTATTTTTTTATTTCTCTAAAATGAGGATGTTTTTAATTGCGGGTATCATCCCGATGCAAGTATATATGCAGCTTCGCCAGCAGGCGGATTTTTTATAAAACATGGACTCAAAGTAGTGGTAATACATACACTAGGTGAACGTACCCACATTTGTATGATTAAGCGAGGAAATCGAAGGTGAACCAGTTGGAACATTTATTAGGTCAGGAGTGGGATATATCCCCTGCCGGAGGAGCTACGGGAGAAGCCTTTATTGCCGAGAAAGAGGGGCAGAAGCTCTTCCTTAAACGAAATTCATCGCCATTTTTAGCTGTTCTTTCGGCTGAGGGCATTGTTCCAAAGTTAATGTGGACAAAACGCCTGGAAAATGGGGATGTAATTACGGCCCAGCATTGGATGGAAGGCAGGGAGCTATCTCAGCAGGAAATGAACAATATAAGAGTCGCAAAGCTGCTTCAAAAAATTCATCAATCCGATCCTTTGTTAAGCATGCTCAAAAGGCTTGGGAAATCCCCTTTACGACCTGAAAGTATACTTACAGACATAGAAACCGGGTTATCTTCGGATGTTACGGATATTCCGATTATCAAGCAGGCCATCCATTTTTTACAGAATAATCTCCTGTTGATTGAATGCGACGAAAAAGTCGTCTGTCATTGTGATGTGAACCATAATAATTGGCTCATGACCGAAACCGACGGATTGTTCCTGATCGATTGGGACGGAGCGGTCATTGGCGATCCGGCCATTGACCTCGGTATACTCCTGTATTCTTATGTCCCAAGGGAAGAATGGAATCAATGGCTTGCCCGTTATGGCAAGAAGCTTGACGCAGGCCTGGAGATGAGGATGAAATGGCACACGGTTTCACAACTTGTGCTTTCCATCCAATGGCATCATCGTAGAAAGCGGTACGAGGAAAGAAATGAATTACTGCAAAAGCTGGAAGCATTATTGATGGTTGGCTGATCAGAATTGATCTATATCATCCACCCACTGGGACAGGTCGTTCTGGTGGGTTGAAATATGTGCATCTAAATCGGCGGTGCCGATGCCTGTTTGACTGTATTCGTAAATCTCCGTCAGTATCGTTTTCACATTGCTGTCAATTTCCATATTGATCATTAAGGATTTGACGAGCCTTTCAACCTGTTCACATTCAGAAACGGATCCGCAGCAGTCTGTTTGATGGTTGGTCAATATATCTTTCAATAGTGACATTTGATGTTCATGGGAAAGCGGCATATAATACCTCTCCTTTCTTAAATATGATTAAGGGATTCCCAGGTGGTTCTCGGCCTGCCCTTCACTTATATATGGTGTGTTTTGCTGAAAGTTTTATACATGAAAACTACAGAGACTGTCGCCAGGATGGCCGGCAGTTTTTTTATTTGTTCAGTGTGTGTTTCCTGAAAAAATCAACTTGCGGGAATCCATGCACTCGTGTTATGGTTTGAACGATTATATTATAAATAGGGGTGTCATCATGCGTTTAAGAAATAAACCTTGGGCTGAAGACCGTTTGAATGATTTTCCACAATATGTAATTCAGCAGCCAGTGAGCCATAAAGGTAAATGGCATGAAGTTTTCGGTAACGATAATCCGTTATATATTGAAGTGGGTACAGGAAAAGGCCGTTTCATCACAGAAATGGCAAAAGCCCATCCTGATGTGAATTTCATTGGAATTGAAGTATATGGAAGCGTCATTGTAGCTGCTTTGGATTTGCTGATTGAAGCGGATGTTCCAAATTTAAAGCTGTTGAATGTTGACGCAGCGGACTTAGGGGACTATTTTGCAAAAGGTGACGTGGACCGCGTCTACTTGAATTTCTCTGATCCATGGCCGAAATCACGTCATGCAAAACGTCGGTTAACGTACAAGACCTTCCTCGAAGTATATGAAGGCATCCTGCCAGACAAAGGCGAGATTCACTTCAAGACGGATAACCAAGGGTTATTCGAATCTTCTTTGAAAAGTATTTCCGAGTACGGCATGCTCTTGAAATATGTAAGCCTTGATCTTCACAATAGCAGTTTTGAAGGCAACATCATGACTGAATATGAAGAAAAGTTCTCGAGTAAAGGCAACCGGATATACCGAATGGAAGCAATGTTCCAATAATCATCGATCAAAAACCAGGTGCACAGCATCTGGTTTTTTTCCTTGTTAAGGCGGTATATTTCATTCAGGAGGATGACTTGATTGTTATCGATTTCAATATATGGAAGTGGGTGTTAAACTAAAGGGAGAGGAGGGGTAAAATGGAAACGATGCAAATAGGGGAAATTAAATTAACATGGTTGAATGGCGGTGTGACTCACTTGGATGGCGGTGCGATGTTCGGTGTTGTACCGAAACCGCTTTGGGCCAAGAAGTATCCTGTTAACGAAAATAACCAAATCGAGTTACGTACGGATCCGATTTTGGTGCAGGCCAATGGATTGAACATGCTTATAGATTCCGGCATTGGCAATGGAAAGCTGAATGACAAGCAGAAACGGAATTTTGGGGTGACGGAGGAATCCAATCTTGTCGAAGATCTTGGCAGACTTGGGATTCAGCCAAATGATATCGATTACATTTTAATGACCCATCTACATTTCGACCATGCCTGCGGTTTGACGAAACGTGAAGGCGAAACTTGGGTGCCTGTTTTCGAGCGTGCAGAAATCATTACGACCCAAACTGAATGGGTGGAAATGAAAAACCCGAATATTCGTTCAAAAAGTACATATTGGGCAGAAAACTGGGAGGCTGTCGCTTCTCTTGTACGTCCTTTTGAAGGTGAGCACGAAATTACGGACGGCATTAAAATGATCCATACCGGAGGGCATAGTGATGGACATGCGATCATCATCATTGAGGATGGTGGGGATAGATTGATTCACATGGCAGATATCATGCCGACGCACGCGCATGCGAATGTCCTCTGGGTCCTCGCTTATGACGATTATCCGATGACTTCCATCGAGGCGAAGGAAAAGTGGATGAAATCCGGACTGGAAAATGGGTCCTGGTATAGCTTTTACCATGATGCCCAATACTGTGCCATCAAATGGGATATAACGGGTAAGGAGATAATAGCCGATTTGAAACGGAAGCAATAAGAGGGGAAGCAACAGGAGGACGTCAGTTTGACGGCCCTCCTGTTGTTGTTTCAATCATTTTGCGCATTTAGCTCCAATATCGTTCCTGTTGAGGCATCTGCAACAAATTCGAATTGCTCGCGTTTACCCTCTGTGTTTCTGGTGATCCCGCCTTTGTACACTTCATAGTCCAAGTCATTTTTTGTATAATTCTCCGGCTTCATCAAGATCCATGAGCCATATATATTTCCATCCTTTTTGACTGTTTCCTTCACTTGGGCCAAGACTTTATCGGGAGAATGTTTACTTGATTGATCCAATAGTTGTTTTGTCGCATAGCCAGCAGCAAACCCGGCTGCAGTACCTAGTAAAAACGTTTTCCAATTCATTGATTTCTCCTCCATTGCATTTATTAAAATCGCTTCTTCCAGTATACAGAAGAAGGCTTTATTTGACTAATAATTTGAAATTTTACCCATTAACTGATAAATTAGAACTTTCTAGTGTATCACGATGCTAAGTTCTGTAAAATAGTAAGAAACAATACATAGGTTAGGGGTAGAAAAATGAATCATGAGACTTTGGAGCTTTTTAAAACATTGACGGAATTACCGGGAGCCTCGGGAAATGAACATGCAGTTCGTAGTTTCATGAAGCGGGAGCTGGAAAAGTATTCGGATGAAATCGTCCAGGATCGTCTTGGCGGAATATTTGGCGTAAAAAGAGGCGATGAGGATGGGCCGACTGTACTAGTTGCCGGACACATGGATGAAGTGGGATTCATGGTCACCTCCGTAACAGAAAACGGAATGATCCGCTTTCAGACCTTGGGAGGCTGGTGGAGTCAAGTGCTATTGGCCCAAAGAGTCGAGATCATAACCGATAACGGTCCGGTCATTGGTGTCATCGGTTCGATTCCGCCCCATTTGCTTGATGAATCGCAACGCTCAAAACCAATGGATATCAAAAATATGCTGATTGATATCGGGGCGGATGATAAGGAAGATGTGAAGAGAATCGGCATTAAGCCAGGTCAGCAGATTGTACCGATTTGTCCATTCACTCCTATGGCCAATGAGAAGAAAATCCTCGCAAAAGCGTGGGATAATCGTTACGGCTGCGGACTTGCGATAGAATTGTTAAAGGATTTAAAAGGTGAAACGTTACCGAATATCTTATATTCCGGGGCAACCGTCCAGGAGGAAGTTGGATTAAGGGGTGCACAAACTGCAGCTCATATGATCAAACCGGATCTTTTCTTCGCTTTGGATGCAAGTCCGGCGAACGATATGTCCGGGAGTAAAAGTGAATTTGGCCAGCTAGGAAAAGGGGCACTGCTCCGCATTTTCGATCGTTCGATGATCACTCATCGCGGCATGAGGGAATTCATCCTTGATACGGCCGAGTCGAATGAGATTCCGTATCAATATTTCGTTTCCCAAGGCGGCACGGATGCAGGGCAAGTCCATATTGCAAACGAAGGCATTCCAAGCGGGGTAATTGGCATTTGTTCCCGCTATATTCATACACATGCATCCATGATTCATATTGATGATTATGCCGCTGCACGTGAACTGATTGGGAAATTGGTTCGTTCCTGTGATAAAACGACATTCGAGACTTTGATTAATAACGGTTGATGGTGGAAGCTGAAATGGAAAGGGATGCTGTCATGTATCCTTTTCCATCAGCTTTTTTTACATAGAAGGAAGGTAATGATATTGAAAATAGCAGTAGGCAGTAAGAATCCGGCGAAAGTAAGTGCCGTGCTTGGTGTATATGAAGATGCAGAAATCATTTCGCTTCAAGTGGAGAGCGGGGTCCCGGAACAGCCTTTTTCAGACGAGGAAACGATGGAGGGGGCAATGACACGTGCCCGGAACTGCTTGATTCACAGTGATGCCGAAATGGGTATCGGGCTTGAAGGCGGTGTCGTGAAAATGGGACAATCCCTGTATTTGTGTAATTGGGGTGCAATGGCAACAAGGGACGGTGAGGTCTTTGTAGCTGCCGGAGCGAGAATCCCAGTTCCGGGAATTGTTGCTGAGAAGCTGCTGGAAGGTGAAGAGTTGGGCCCGGTGATGGACGCCTTCACAAGGCAAGAGAATATTAGCAAAAAGGAAGGGGCGATCGGCGTATTTACAAATGAGCGAATCACCAGGGGGGAAATGTTCCTTCATATCATGAGGATGCTTGCCGGTCAACACGAGTATAAGCTGAAAATGAAAAAGCAGGATTTTTGAATCACTGTCATGGAAAAGCGGGTTTCGAATGATGGAAACGAATACTGCCAAAACAGAGCAGGAACGGACAGGATTTTATTGAGCGGCGTTGCTAGTATAGTGACAAGGGGGGAACGAAATGGGGTGGGTTGAATCAATCCAAAAGGCCATCGAATATATCGAGGAGCACTTATTGGAGGACCTGACAATAGAGAGCATTTCCAAGCAGGCGAATGCCTCAGCTTTTCATTTTCAACGGACATTCACCATTTTAACGGATATAACCATTGGTGACTATATCCGTCGTCGAAGACTGACCTTAGCGGCCCAGGAGATTTCATCAACAAATGGCAAGGTCATTGATTTAGCCTACAAGTATGGCTATGACACCCCCGAGGCATTCTCGAAAGCTTTTCGAAGGCAGCATGGGGTATCTCCAAGCGAAGCCCGAAAGTATATGGGGAAACTGAAATTCTATGAACGCCTGGTGATACAGGTGATTCTGAAAGGGGCAAAACCGATGAAATACAATATCCTTGAAAGGGATTCCTTTCAATTGATTGGAATCAAGCAGGAGTTTTCCTTGGTTAATGAAGAGAATTTAATCGGGATTCCAAAGTTGTGGGAGAAAGTGAATTCGGATGGAACAAGTGATAGGTTAGCGAAGTTGAACAATGGCCAAATAGATGGCTTGATTGGTGTATGTGTCGATAAGCGGGCTGTGGAAAAAAATGAAATGATGGATTATTGGATAGGTGCAGAGTATGCCGGGAAAGTGCCTGAAGAGTTTTCAACCCTTACGTTACCGGCTTCCAAGTGGGTTGCATTCGAAGTTCACGGACCTATGCCTGATGCCATCCAACAAGCTTGGAAACGAATTTTTTCCGAATGGTTCCCTACCAGCGGTTATGAACATGCCGGAACTCCAGAATTGGAAGTATACGCGAATGACGACGCTTCAAACCCTGACTATTACTCTGAAATTTGGATTCCCATTAAAAAGGGATAAGATAAAATATTCGTTTTTCGCTTGCAGGGGAGGCCCTGCAAGCTTTTTATTCGTTTCTTTATAAATGATCAGTCTTTCATACTTGAGTTGGACAATGGGATTTACAGCCCTTCTTCAAAAATATAAGAAAGCACTTTCATGGCTTGGTTAACGGATTCTACCGTGACACTTGCCTTTTCCGATAATTCCTTTAAGGCATGATGATGGGATTCCGGACGAATCAAAATAAGTGGTTTACCCAGGGAAATGGCGGTGCTTGCGTCCATGGCAGTATTCCATTGTTTATATTTCTCGCCAAACAGAGCGACGACAAGATCAGCTTTTTTCATCAAAAGGCCTGTCCGCAAATTATTGATTTGGGAAGCGGCCGCATCCTTCAGGATGGGATTCGGCTGTTCCCCGATAATATCTTCACCGATATTATCGGAGCGTTCATGATTTTCCATCGGGCCTACAAATTCTAAAGGAAGCTTCAGTGCAGCGGCTTTATCTCTCAGCTCACTTCTCCAATTTGAATGGATCTCCCCAGCAAGATACACGGTTAACTTCATTGTTTTCCTCCTCGGTATTAAAATTGCTTTCATTGTACCATGTTTTTTAGAAAATGGATGAATTCCATAAATAAGGATAATATTATCCATAAGGTAGTAAAAGAGACGGCTGGAGGAATGACGATGGCTTTATCGAATAAGAATATCCTTGTTTTTCTGTTGATAAGCAGTTTGATCGTGGGCTGCTCAGGTATCGAGAGACAAACCGAAAAGGCAATGAAGGCTGCTGAAGTGGCTTTTCGTGACGATGAAAAACAGCCCAATCAAGAGGCAGGGCTAATTCAGGTCTATCTGCCAAAGGATTTTAAAGTAGTGGAAGAACATGATAATAATT
Source organism: Bacillus sp. ISL-4 (assembly GCF_018613275.1). NCBI lineage: Bacteria > Bacillati > Bacillota > Bacilli > Caryophanales > Bacillaceae > Bacillus > Bacillus sp. ISL-4. The sequence goes on along the minus strand of NZ_JAGGQN010000013.1, from coordinate 155,918 downwards.
TGATTTTACAAAAAAGTAATAAGATTTATATATTATTTGTCAATCCAAATGAAAAAGAAGACAGCTCCGTGTTATATTTGGCGATAAAGAAACAAGATGATCAAAATGTAATGCTGCACTCTTTTCAGACTGAAGATAAATTCGGCTTTATCTCGATCAAAGAGATACCGAAAGAAAAGTATGAGCTTGCAGTGGGAATCGGCGGGGTGAAGCTGACAACCGAAACGGATAAAGACCAATTAAAAACCGATGCAAAACAAATGATGGAAATCGTTTCATCCGTGCCCCAGAAATAAGCTGACCCCTGCCTCTCAACCGATCCGTATTAATGGTTGATTTCTGGAGAGTCTGGTATGATGGGATTATAAAAACTAAGGTGTCATTTAGAGCAGGAGGAATATTCAAATGGAAAATTTACAAACCGTTGAGCAATATGATGCATTGAAAAATGAAGGCAAACATATCTTTCTTTTTTCGGCGACATGGTGTGGGGATTGCCGAGTAATCGAACCGATAATGCCGGAGATTGAAACGAAATTTCCTGACTTTACATTCATTCATGTGGACCGTGATGAATTCATCGATGTGTGTGCGGCTAATGATGTATTCGGTATACCAAGTTTCATCGCGTATGATAATGGTAAAGAGCTAGGCAGATTCGTGAGCAAGGATCGTAAAACGCAAGAACAAATTGAGGAATTCATACAATCACTATAATCAAAATCCCCTTCTCGCTGGGGATTTTTCAATGAAGAGGAGGGTCAGTCATGAAAATGGACAGCACGAAGCTGAAAAATATCCTGAAGGAACGTTTAAAAGATGAAAATCGCACATTTAAATTCGATAGCAAGCAAGATACGTTACGGGTGGAAAATGTGAAGACCGGGAAGGGTATCACCATCGAGTTGCCTCCTGTACTTGCTAACTATGAAAACGTACAGGAAAAGGCCATCGATGAAATTATCTATTACGTGGAAGAGGCCCTGAATGTAATGGGGGGAGAACACAGCATGGAAGGCAAGGAGAAATTCATTTTCCCAGTCATCCGCTCGACCTCCTTTCCAATGGAATCGGAAGAAGGAAATCCATTTTTATTCGATGAGCATACGGCTGAAACCCGGATTTTTTATGCCCTTGATTTAGGGAAAACCTACCGTCTTATAGATGAAAAGATGATTCAACGGGAAAATTGGCAGGGTGACAGGATCCGTGAAATTGCCCTTTTTAATGCCCGTTCCCTCTCCACTGAAATGAAGTCGGATATCGTTGCAGGTAATGCATTTTATTTTTTGAACACGAATGATGGATATGATGCCAGCAGGATCCTGAATGAATCATGGCTTCGGGAAATGAAGGACAAGATCGAGGGAACCATGGCTGTGGCCATTCCCCATCAGGACGTCATCATCATTGCCGATGTGAAGAATGATACGGGCTATGATATTCTTGCGCAAATGGCGATGAGCTTCTTTGCTAGCGGTCATGTTCCAATAACGGCTCTATCATTTCTTTACGAAGAAAATGAGTTGGAGCCCATCTTTATTATGGGTAAAAACAAAAAGCGTGAACAATAATATATTGAATACATAAGGACCGTGTCAGCATCTGACAGCGGTCCTTTTAAAGTTTAATAGAGTTTATGACTCTTAGAGTTGATATTTATTTTTTAATCGGTGATAATATAATTGTAATATTTTGAAAATATGGAATAAAACAATAGAACGAGCGGATGAACGTTGTGGGAGAGTGCAAAGCATTGAGCCACCGAAGGAGCAAGTTCCAAAAATATCCCTTGGAGCAAATCTCTCAGGTAAATGGAACCGCAACTGGACGCAACTCTGGAGAGCGCGCAGGAAGTGTGCCACCAAAGGGGAAATCTCTATGACCAAAATGGAGTTAAACTCTCAGGTAAAAGGACAGAGAAGGGAGCGGTAAGTTTACGGAACCCTTCTCTGTCCTTTTTTATTTGGCTTTTTACATACAGAAGGTTTGCAGGGAACATGGAACTTACTAATATGCTAATCAACTTGAAATAATGGGGGAGAATAATCGTGAACGTGAAAAGCAAATTAATGAACATGCTGGAAGCCCGTAAAGGGGAAATGGTTCAAATCCGCCGTCATTTACACGAGAATCCGGAGCTATCCTTCAAAGAAGAGAAAACGGCAAAATATATCATTGATTTTTATAAGGGGAAAGATGTATCGATTCAAACGAATGTAGGAAATGGATTAGGGATCATCGTGACGATTGAAGGCGGAAAACCAGGGAAAACGATAGGTCTCCGTGCCGATTTCGATGCACTGCCGATTACAGAAGAAGCGGAGGTTCCGTTCCGTTCAAAAAATGAAGGGGTCATGCATGCCTGCGGACACGATGGGCATACCGCTTATTTATTGGTATTGGCAGACTGCATCAATGAGCTGAAAGATTCCCTATCAGGTACGATCAAAATAATTCATCAACATGCAGAAGAAACACCCCCCGGAGGAGCCAAAAGCATTATGGAATCAGGGTTTTTGGATGAACTGGATGCCGTTTTCGGAATCCATCTATTTCCTTCTCATCCAGCAGGGGTTGTCGGGTATCGCGGCGGCTATTCGATGGCTGGACGGACCTATTTCAAGTTAGCAATAAAGGGTGTAGGCGGCCATGGATCCTCCCCGCATATGGCTAATGATGCCATTGTGGCAGGCGCCCATTTCGTGACAGCCGTACAAACCGTAGTCAGCCGTCGCTTGAACCCTTTTGATATGGGCGTGGTCACGATCGGCTCCTTCGATGGAAAAGGAAGCTTTAATGTCATTAAAGATCGTATAGAGATTGAAGGGGATGTCCGTTATATGACAGCAGAGACCCAACAGCTGATCGATAAGGAAATCCACCGGATTGTTAAAGGGATAGAAACGGAATTTGATGTTCAGTGCGAACTTACATATGTGCCCGATTATCCTCCGTTATATAATGACCCTAAACTGACTGGATTCGTGAAAAATAGCCTGGAAAGCATGGATGAAAAAGATATTAAGAAGGTTGTGGAATTTCCGGTTTTCTCTGGTTCGGAAGATTTTTCGTATTATGCAGAAAAGATTCCTGGCTGCTTCTTTTATATTGGCTGTAAACCGAAAGGGGTGGAGAAGGCATATTTCAATCACCATCCTAAATTCGACATTGATGAAGATGCCCTTTTGATCGCTTCCAAATCAGTGGCGCAGGTTGTATGCAGTTTTTATGAATGGAAATAGTACCTTTTTGGTCTTTGTTTGCAAAAAAAACGCAGAAACCCACAAAACACCGTTCGGTCTTAACGAACGGTGTTTTATGGGTTGCGGCAGGTATTTGGATGCCGCCGGCGGTTTCATGAAGGATGTGGCAATGGATTGGCCAGTCTGCTTCCAAGGCTGCATGAAAACTTAATCTCTTTGTAAACGCGATTTAACAGCAGTGTTTTATTTAAATAGTAGACTAGGGGCTAATGTTATTTCGCGATGGATAGGTTTAAACTCATTCCAGATGGGGTTTAATAGGGTAGGAGTTCTGCGAAATACGTTAAGTTAGTAAGAATGCGATAAAAAAATAGATATTAACCCCAATTCAGCTTAAATTTTCTCGATATTTTTAAAATAACTGGTAGAATTAGTTACATAACTACAGATGTAGAAAGAGTGATAGTTTTGAAATGGCTAAATAAGATGAAAAAATGGTTCCAAGCAGAGGAAATTATTGAAATTGAAGAAATTATTATAGATGAACCGCTTGATGAAGAGACATTAAGGAAAATGGATTTTTCGAAGCTTTCGAAGTCAAAGGAAGAAGAAATAAAGGTTTACAATCAAAAAGTGGAAAAAATGTCCCAGACGCCAGACCCAGATACGAAAATCCTGTTTCAGTATCCTAAAGGACAGTTCAAGTTTCCGCTCATTCCAGACCGGGAGCAGAATAAAAGAAAGCCTAGGGAAAGAAACAGGGAAGACAACGAACCCAAACAGGGGAAAAATGTGACCAAAGAAACAACGAGAAGGCCTGTAAGGGATACTGAACCAAAACGGAGAAGCATCGACCGGGAGGAAACCTCAAAAATAGTCCCGTCAAATACTCCATTCCGCCCAACGGAAATCCCTTCACCCATTTATGGGTTCCGTCGTCCGGAAAAAAAAATAGTCCCTCCTGAAGAAATTGTCGAATATGAATTAGAAAGCAAAATGCCCATCTTTAAAAAAGAAGGACCCGATATCGGGATTCCGGTAGCGATCCCAGAAATTCCAAAAGAAGTGTCACATGAGGAAATGACGATAGAACCATCCGTTCTTATACCTGAACAAGCGGAAGAAAAAAGGGAAGATTCGGAGATACCCGCTTTCTTTCGTAGGAATTCCATTGAGTCACTGCCAGAAGAAGCAATAAGCGAGCCTGACATAATTGAGCATGCGGTGGAAAAAGAGGCTATTGAACAGGACCAGGTCGATTTTGGACGAGAAGTCGCTGTATCCATCATGGAACAGGCGGACGACACCCCGGCTGAAGCTATATCGGTTCCTGCACAATCAAATCAACCATCCGTTAGTCAAGGGACACTGCCTGAAGATCCAGCTGAGGCAATACCTGAGGTGCAGCCTAAACGTCCGAAAAAACATATCCCATTTAATGTGATGATGCTTACGCAAGATCGGGAAAAAAACAGCTTCATGAACAACATGATGCCGGAAAAAAAAAGCCTTAATTCGGAAAGGGCAGTAGTTTCACCTGATAAGCGACCAATGAATGATGCTGCTGAAACGGAGACAGGACAAGCGAAACCATCCGCCATTCCTGAACGGAAACAGGAGGAAGGCAGAGTTATGCCGAAAGAGGGGACTCCGGTCATTACACCAACCTTTTTGGACACTAAGGCTGGTTCGGAAACCGCCGCCGTGCCTGAAAATACAGTTGAATCCAATATTGGTTCCAGCCCGGTCACTAAGCCGCTCTTGGAGCAGGTATCCCCCATTTCCGGAAATGGGTATCAAGAAGCAGTTTATACAGAGGCGGCAGCAGAAAGTGGCCAGGGCGATACCCCGGCAGTTTTTAGCTCCGTGGAAGCGGAGGATAATCCATATTATGTGTTTCCGAATATCGAATTGCTGACACCTCCCACTTATGCTGTGCATGATGATGAGTGGCTCGAGGAACAGACTTTATTACTTGATGAGACACTGAAAAATTTCAATGTCCGTGCAAAGGTCGTCAATGTCACTCAAGGTCCGGCAGTAACTCGTTTCGAGGTGCATCCGGAGCCGGGAGTAAAGGTGAATAAAGTGACGAACCTGATGGATGACATCAAATTAAGCCTTGCTGCTCAGGATATGCGGATGGAAGCGCCCATTCCCGGTAAACATACAATTGGCATCGAGATTCCGAACAGGAAAAGCAAACCGGTATTTTTGCGTGAGGTTTTGGAAAGTACTGAGTTTCAAGAGCATGAATCACCGCTTGCCGTGGCTTTAGGACTCGATATATCCGGTCAGCCGATTATCACGGATTTGAGAAAGATGCCGCATGGATTGATAGCCGGGCAAACGGGATCTGGGAAAAGTGTCTGTATCAACACGATGCTGGTCAGCTTGCTGTATAAAGCGACGCCGCAGGAGTTGAAATTACTGTTGATCGATCCGAAAATGGTCGAGCTCGCCCCATATAACCGGATCCCGCATTTGGTCAGTCCAGTCATAACCGATGTAAAAGCCGCTACGGCTGCGTTGAAATGGGCTGTAGAGGAGATGGAACGGCGTTATGAATTGTTTGTACATGCCGGTGTGCGTGATATCACCCGCTTTAATGACCAAGCGGAGAAAGCCGGTCAATATTCAAGCAAGCTGCCTTATATCCTGGTGATCATCGATGAGCTTGCGGATCTAATGATGATGTCCCCGGCTGATGTAGAGGAAGCGATTTGCCGGATTGCGCAAAAGGCCCGTGCTTGCGGTATCCATTTGATTGTAGCCACTCAAAGACCTTCAGTCGATGTCATAACTGGATTGATCAAGGCAAATATCCCGACAAGGATCGCTTTTTCGGTTTCTTCACAAGTCGACTCCCGTACAATCATCGATAGCGGCGGTGCAGAAAAATTATTGGGAAGAGGAGATATGTTATTCGCTGAAAACGGCTCTTCGAAAACGGTGCGCCTGCAAGGGACTTTCGTGAGTGATGAAGAAATCGATCAAGTCGTCAACCATGTTAAACTGGAGCAGCAGCCGAAATACCTGTTTGAACAGGAAGACTTGCTGAACAGGGCCGAAGTCACGGAAGATGCGGATGAACTGTTTTTCGAGGCCTGTGAATTTGTCGTGAGCCAGCAGGCGGCATCTGCATCGAGTGTCCAAAGGCGCTTCCGTGTTGGTTATAACCGTGCATCACGTCTAATAGAAATGATGGAGCAACGGGGAGTCGTTTCCGAATCCAGGGGCTCAAGGCCCAGGGATGTATTGATTACGGAAGAAGAACTGGAATTTTTACATGTTAATTAAGAGAACCTAATAAAAGGAAATTGAATATAATGTGAAAGGGTGAAAACCCTTTTTTATCACCTTAATTGAGGGAAAAACCAATGTTTTGATAAATTGGCATCTGCCTGACATGGATGAATGAATAAAAAAGTGATATAATAGTTTTTTGTTGATGAATGATTGAAGATAAGAGCTTGAAAAACCTATTAAGAAATTGCGTTACTAACAAGTCTCGTAATGGAAAAAACAAATAAAAGATGACGTCATATACTGTCATACAGGTAGACGATTGGTGGAGGTTCGCTTTATGACTGCTTACCATTTTGTGGGAATTAAAGGGTCGGGTATGAGTGCTCTTGCACAAATACTGCATGATATGAATATTGAAGTGCAGGGTTCCGATTACGAAAAAGAATTTTTTACACAATTGGCATTAGAAAAAGCCGGGATTAAAATCCTTCCTTTTAACGAGGAAAATATTCAACCTGGAATGACCATCATTGCAGGAAATGCGTTTCCGGATAGTCATCCGGAAATCGTGAAGGCAAAAGAACTTGATTTGCCGATTATCCGTTATCACCGCTTCCTAGGTGATTTCATGAAAAACTTCATTAGCGTGGCCGTTACGGGAGCGCATGGTAAAACATCGACGACTGGTTTGCTTGCCCATGTAATGGGGGGCGCTAAACCGACATCCTTCTTGATTGGGGATGGAACGGGTAAAGGTATCGTGAATTCTGATTACTTCGTATTCGAAGCATGTGAATATCGCCGTCATTTCCTTTCCTATTATCCGGATTATGCAATCATGACGAATATCGATTTTGATCATCCTGATTATTACGCCAATGTCGAAGACGTGTTCGAGGCTTTCCAAACGATGGCCCTTCAAGTCAACAAAGGCATCATTGCGTGCGGAGATGATGAGCATTTACCACATATTCAGGCGAAAGTACCGGTTATTTTTTACGGATTTGCAGAAGGAAATGATTTTCAAGCGAAAAATGTTTCCGTCACTCCGGATGGCACGACGTTTGATGTGCATGTAAGGAACAATTACTATGATACATTCACTATTCCTACTTTTGGAAAGCATAATGTGTTGAATGCACTTGGTGTCATTGCACTTTGTAAATATGAAAACTTGGATACGGAAGCCGTGAAAGCCCAGTTGCGGACTTTTGGCGGAGTTAAACGCCGGTTCTCCGAAAAGGAAATCGGAAGTCAGATCATCATTGATGATTATGCACACCATCCGACCGAGATCTCTGCAACTGTCGACTCGGCGCGTCAGAAATATCCAGAGCGTGAAGTTGTTGCGGTATTCCAGCCACATACTTTCTCGAGAACGCAGGCATTCCTGGATGAATTCGCCGACAGCTTGAATTTGGCCGACAAAGTATACTTATGTGAAATTTTTGGATCTGCTCGTGAACATCAAGGGAAGTTATCGATTGAAGACCTTCAAGATAAGATTCCCGGTGCCGAGCTGATTACGGAGAACACAACATCAATATTGCAACATCATGAAAACAGTGTCGTGTTATTCATGGGTGCGGGGGACATTCAAAAGTTCCAGGCAGCCTACGAGCATTCACTGCAGGTAAAATAAAAAAAACGACCATCCGTTAGTAGCGGGTCGGTCGTTTTTTTATTGGTGTTTATGTTATTTTAAATTTTCTGGATTTAAATTTTCTAGTTCCGGTAAAACGAAGCGTCCGTCCTTACGTATCAAGACGTCATCAAAATGGATTTCCCCGCCGCCGTATTCAAGCCGCTGGATATTGACCAGGTCCCAGTGAATGTCTGAATGGTTTCCGTTAAAGGCATCATCATAGCATTGTCCGGGAGTGAAATGAAAACTTCCATCAATTTTTTCATCAAAGAGGATATCTTGCATCGGGTGTAGAATATAAGGATTTACACCAATTGCAATTTCACCGACATATCGTGCGCCTTCATCAGTATCAAAAATTTTGTTGATGCGTTCCGTATCATTCGCAACCGCTTCAACGATTTTTCCATCCTTGAATGTCAACTTCACGTTTTCAAAAGTAAAACCCTGATAAGGGGACGGAGTATTATACGAAATCACTCCATTGATGGAATCTTTAACCGGAGCCGTATATACTTCACCGTCAGGAATGTTTAGCTCACCCGCACATTTGATGGCTTTAATGTCTTTGATGGAGAAGGTTAGGTCCGTACCGGGACCAGTTAAGCGGACCTTATCCGTTTTATCCATCAATTCAACAAGATTGTCCATTGCTGCGCTCATTTTGCCATAGTCGAGGTTGCAGACTTCGAAATAAAAGTCTTCGAATGCTTCTGTACTCATTTTGGCTAATTGGGCCATTGAATTTGTCGGGTAGCGAAGTACGACCCATTTTGTTTTTGGCACGCGGATATTTCTATGTACTTTACCGACTGTCTGTCCATGAATCGCCATCTTCTCTGAAGGGACATCGGATTGTTCATTGATATTATCCCCGGCACGAAGCCCGATATAAGCATCCATCTGTTTCATTACGTTTGCTTCAAACTCACTCATCAACTTGTACTGTTCTTCTTTGGCACCCATCAGCAAGGCACGATCCACTTGGTGATCCTTTAAAAGGACGAATGGGTAACCACCTGCTGCATAGGCTTCATTCACAAGTGCGTTAACAAGCTCACGCTGCAATCCGAAGTTTTCGATCAAGATTCTTTCACCTTTTTGAAGCTTCACGGAATAATTGATTAAGTTTTTGGCCAATGTACCAATTCTGGGATCTTTCATAAAAAATACCTCCATTGTTTAAATTCGACTTATCTTTTCTATCATACCCGATTTCCTTCCATAAGTGTCACACATGAATTTCACGGAGGAACTGGATGCAGACAACAATATTTCCAGATTAGGGTTTGATAGGGTATATTGAAAAAATAAATAAGTTTATAATAATAGGGAAGGGGTAATTAATATCTAACAGCTATTAAATAAGTCGATTTTTTTCGGAGGTGTTCCAATGGAGATTATTTTATACGTAAGTGCTGCTGTTGCAGCGATAGCTTTTTTGGTACTTGTTATTTTCCTAACAAAGGTACTGACATCACTTCAAACTACCCTGGACAGTGTGGCCCGGACGCTGACAGGACTAGAGAGCCAAATGCAGGGCATAACGCTCGAAACTACTCAGTTATTACATAAAACGAATACGTTGGCTGAAGATTTGCAGCAAAAGTCGGAAAACCTGAACACGGTGGTGGATGCCGTGAAGGATGTTGGCACATCCATCTCTAGCTTTAATTCTTCCATCCAAAAGGTTTCCCATAAAGTGCAGGCTGAGATTGATAATAATCAAGAACGAATCTCACAAATTGTACAATGGAGCAATGTAGCCATGGAGATCAGGGACAAGTGGAAGGCCAGAAGCAAACAGGCTGCCCCGACCCCAACCGAAAGGGCGGAGTTAGAAAGGGAAGCGCTTGAAACAGATAACCTGCCTAAAAAAAGGTTTTTACGTTCTAGATCTTAAAATCTAGTTAAATAAAAAATGAACTGAAAATTGAAAGGGGAATGTATTATGACTCAAAAAGAATTTGCGGCAAAGGACTATCAGAAATCTTATGAGGACGAACGCGACTCGATCAATTCGAAGGACTTTATGATTGGCGCCTTGATCGGCGGGATGATCGGAGCGGCTACAGCTTTGTTCATGGCCCCTAAAACAGGCAAGGAATTAAGGAATGACTTCAATGAACAAGCTAAAAGCATTTCAGAGAAAACAGAAAGATTAAGACAAACGGCAATGGAAAAAGGAACAGTCCTTGCTGATACTGCAAAAGAAAAAACAAGCTCCGTCACGGAAATCGTTTCCAACAAATCTTCAAATATCGTCAATAAAGTGAAGAGCTTAAAAACGGGAAAAGAAAACGGCGACGCGGCTGATGATACGACGAATTCCAGCAATAAGGATATAGATGTAACAGGAACTTCCGATTCTCCTATCGTATCCGTCGAAACGAACTTTGCTAACGGCAATGACTCGGAAAATAATCCTGCAGATCCTACAAGCGGAAACAAGAATGCGGCAAAATTAAAACTTGATGAAGCGAAAAAGGCATTTGATGAAACAGAGAATAATCTAAAGAAATAAATTCCTTGGATTCCTTTAATGGGGATGAAGAGGCATAAAGGGACGAAGAATAAGGCGGTGAAGTGCTTCAATGGCTTCATCGCCTTTTTGATGGTAAAATTTATATGGACAAGGAAAGGAGAATGTTTTATGGTCATGAGCAAAATCGAAACAGAAGAACAATTCAATGAGCTTCTAAAAGAGGATACATTCCTGCTTTTCAAGCATAGTGTAACATGCCCGGTCAGTGCTGAAGCATTTGAACAATATGAGAGGTACATCTTGGAGAACGAACAACTTAAAACGGCCTATTTAGCCGTTCAGGAAGCTCGTCCACTATCTAATTATGTGGCAGAAACATTTGATGTCAAACATCAATCACCTCAGGCCATCCTTTTTAAAAGTGGAAAACCTGCCTGGAATGAATCTCATTGGCGGATTACATATGATTCATTGAGCAAGGCCATTACTGAATGAATGATGAAGGCCGGATCCCTTTGGTAAGGGGTCCGGCCTTTTATTATTCCATTTGGTGGCCATGGGAATTTTAAACGGTCTCCAGGGGAAACCTTTTCTTTAAAGGCCCTTCCTGTTCAAGTGACAGACGATTTGATCAGGGTCCAATGCTCTTTGAGATAAAATATCAATTAAATTATAGCTTTCTTGTTCTATTTCCAATATAATTCCTACAACGGATTGTTCCAATATTCAGTCTAAATCGTTTTTCATGCATGTGTAACACCTGATTTTATGCATTTATAGCTTTAATGCTTAAAAGCGTTTAATTATTAAAGAAAAATATAGTGACATTTATGGGTACTTCATTTATAATTGATTTAATCATACATGAAATATTCTAAAATTTTCATTGATAATACAATCGGGGTGGATGTTCGAGGATCCAGATGGGGTTTTTTTAGTTAGAGTCCGCTGAACCGATTTCTATTTTAAAAAACGAAGGGATGGATTTGTAATGAGCAACAAAGAGCTTGATGGACTTCGTAATCAACTGGATGATGTGAACCTTCAGTTATTACATCTTATTAATCAACGTGCTGAACTTGTACAGGAAATTGGTCGCGTTAAAGAAAAACAAGGTGTTAACCGTTACGATCCGGTCCGTGAAAGAACAATGCTGGATCTTATCGAAGCCAATAATCAAGGACCGCTTGATCTTGGTTCGATTAAACATATTTTCAAAGAAATCTTTAAATTGGGCTTGGAGCTGCAAAAAGATGATCAGAAGAAAACGCTTCTTGTATCAAGAAAACAAAAGGCTGAAGACACTATCATCGACATTAAAGGTGAATTGGTAGGTAACGGGATCCCTAGCTTCGTTTTCGGACCATGTGCGGTTGAATCTTATGAACAGACAGCTGCGGTGGCGGAAGTCATTAAAGCTAAAGGTCTGAAATTGATGCGCGGCGGTGCATTTAAGCCACGTACATCTCCATATGACTTCCAAGGGCTTGGTTTGGAAGGTTTACAAATACTTAAACGTGTTGCTGATGAATACGGCTTGGCTGTCATCAGTGAAATCGTGAGTGCCAACGATATTGAAGCGGCGATCGATCATATCGATGTCATCCAAATCGGGGCGCGCAACATGCAAAACTTTGACTTGCTAAAAGCTGCAGGTGCTGTAAATAAACCAGTTCTTTTAAAACGTGGACTGGCGGCAACGATTGAAGAGTTCATTCATGCAGCGGAATACATCATGTCGCAGGGAAATGGCAACATCATCCTTTGTGAACGCGGTATCCGTACTTACGAAAAAGCAACAAGGAATACACTTGATATCTCTGCTGTACCGATTTTAAAACAAGAAACTCATTTACCGGTCATGGTTGATGTGACGCATTCAACTGGACGTCGCGATCTTCTGCTTCCTACGGCTAAAGCGGCTCTTGCAATCGGTGCTGACGGTGTTATGGCTGAAGTGCATCCAGATCCTTCCGTTGCTTTATCGGATTCTGCACAGCAAATGGACTTCAAACAATTTGATGAATTCTACGATGAAATTAAACGTTTGAACTGGGTAACTGTATAAGCTAAGAAAGTCTTTAAATGATCTACTTACGGCCCTTACCAACTTGGCAAGGGCTTTTTTTAATGGTAAAATACTAGTTTTTGCAGAAAAAGCTTCGAAATAAGCACTATTGGATTGCAGGAAAGATTCTACTATCGTATGATAAATAACAAGAATGAGAACTGTTCGGAAGATTGAGTCATACATAAAGTGATATCTATGTGAATTTTATACTTGAATAGGGTATTGAATATTTGACTGAGAAGAGAGTAGGACTGCATTTTTGTTAGGCAGATCGTTCCTATAATAATCTTCCTTATAGAGAAAAACGCATAAAAGATTTTTTTTCGAAATAATTCGGGTCTTTTATGGGGAAAATGAAAGAAATGGAGGAATGGATGAATGAATAATATAACCATTTATGATGTGGCGCGTGAGGCGAATGTTTCCATGGCCACCGTTTCCCGCGTAGTTAACGGGAATCCAAATGTAAAGCCTGCAACAAGGAAGAAAGTTTCCGATGTGATTGAGAAGTTAGGGTACCGTCCCAATGCAGTGGCAAGGGGACTTGCCTCAAAGAAAACGACTACAGTCGGGGTCATCATCCCGGATATCTCGAGCATCTTTTTTGCCGAATTGGCACGGGGCATTGAAGATATAGCCACGATGTATAAATACAATATCATTCTAAGCAGTTCTGATGAGAATATAGATAAGGAATTCCATTTGCTGAATACGATGCTTGGAAAACAAGTGGATGGTATCGTGTTCATGGGCGGCAACATCTCTGATGAGCATGTCAAAGAGTTTAAGAATTCACCGGTTCCAATCGTACTGGCAGGTTCGGTGGATGAAAGCGGGCAAGTTCCATCGGTTAATATTGATTATGAGGCAGCGGCATTCGACGCAGTGACATTCTTTGCTGAAAAAGGCCACAAGCATATCGCTTTTGTAAGCGGAAACCCTTCCGCGCTGATTAATGAAATGAAATTGGCTGGTTATAAACGAGGGTTGAAAGAAGCTGGTCTTTCATTTGATGAAAGTTATATTGTTGAAGGTGATTATACATATGATTCAGGAATTGAATCTTTTGAAAAGTACCTGGAAGTTGAAGACCGACCGACGGCATTCATCGCCGGTGCTGATGAAATGGCTCTTGGAATTGTCCATGCTGCACAGGACAAAGGGTATAATGTACCGGAAGACTTTGAGGTGATCAGCTTCGATAACACGAGATTGACATTGATGGTGCGTCCGCAAATCACGACGATCGTTCAGCCTTTATATGACATTGGTGCGGTTGCGATGAGGCTTCTTACGAAGTTGATGAATAAAGAACAAGTGGAGGAAGGTCTTGAAAAAGTAATCCTGCCGCATCGGATTGAAAACCGTCAATCAACGAAATAAACTTGTTTGGAGAGTGTCCCGGAGGGCACTCTCTTTTTGTTTCTCAACCGGACAAAAAAGATCGTTTTTCAACGATCTTTTGGCTAACTTTGTTTATTGCTTTTCGAAGTTTGCTTGGAAGACCTGATGGGATAAAGGACCTTTTCAAGCGTCAGGGCATTCTTCTCGGTAATTTCAGGCTTCCTCGGAATGGGTTCGTATATATCCTCCATGTCATCCCATTCATCCGGCAGGGTAACAGGGGACTCGGGCTGCCAGCAATCGAGCCATTCCTTTGATAGGGGACCTGATATATCATTGTTCGTCATTTCAAGCCAGACCCTCGCCCAAGCCCTCGGGACGACGCGCCATATATCATATCCGCCGCCGCCTACTGCAATCCACCGTCCTTCGCAAAACTTATGGGCCATTTCGTGGGCCAACTTTGGTATTTCCCTATAAATCTTCATGGTGGCAGATAAGTGAGTGAGCGGATCGTAATAATGGGAATCGGCCCCGTTTTGCGTTAATATGACATCCGGTTTGAAGAATTCAATGACCTCCTTAAAAGAAGCCCTATAGCATTCGAGCCAGGATTCATCTTCAGTGAACGCATCGACCGGGATGTTGAATGAATAGCCGTAGCCTTTTCCCTGGCCCCGCTCGTTAATATTGCCGGTGCCGGGAAATAAGTAGCGCCCCGTTTCATGAATGGATAGGGTGCATACATCGGGATCATCATAAAATGACCATTGGACTCCGTCACCATGATGTGCATCGGTATCGACATACATGACACGTGCCCCATATTTTTTTTGCAGGTATTTAATCGCGACCGAACTATCATTGTAAATGCAAAAGCCTGAGGCTTTCCCGCGGAAACCGTGATGCAGGCCCCCGCCAAGATTAAGTGCGTGCAGGGACTGACCGGTCATGACGGCATCCACAGCCGTCAAGGTACCGCCTACAAGCAAGGCACTCGCTTCGTGCATCTTGGGGAAGATAGGGGTATCCTCTGTTCCCAGCCCATAATTTACTGCCTTTTCAGGGAGGAGCTTTCCCTGGCCTGCTAATTTGACAGCGTTTACATAATGGTGATCATGGATCAGTTCCAATTCTTCATCGGTAGCCATTCTGGGCTTGATAATTTGATCATCATTGATGGCATGGTGTTTTTTTAATAAATCAAGCGTGAGCTTAAGCCGTTTTTGATTGAATGGATGTTCATCGTTGAATTTGTAGGTAAGGAGTTCATCCGAATAGACGAAAAGGGATGTATCATTCATGTGAAATCCCCGGCAGGCTAGGCCATAAAACGGTATAGCCTTCTTTCTTCAAATCCTCCACCACCATAAATGGATTCATCGTCTGTACACGAATTACAAGAATTTTATAATCGGTTCCATTTTTTTCAGGATAAACAAGGGTGCTCAGGATATTCGAATTGCGCCTTTTGAAAATATGGGCAATATCATGAAGGGAACCGGCCTTATCCGGGATTCTGATTTCGATTTGGGAACCGGGCTGATTGACTCCAGTCAACTCAACGTATGAATGAAGTAAATCGGAACCGGTTATGATGCCCACTAACTTCCTTCCCTTTACGATTGGAAGGCAGCTGATATTGTTATCACAAAAAACAGCCCCGATTTCTTCCACGAAATCCAGCGGGTGCCCCGTGATTATTTCCGTTTTCATGATGCTTGATAATGGTTTTTGTAAATCATTTTTGTATTCTGCGGTACGGAATATAGAAGGGGCAGCATCCCGAATATCACGGTCGCTGACTAATCCCACAAGTTGATAGCTGTCATCGACAATGGGTATATGGCGAATTCGCTTCTCCTTGATGATCATGACAGCGCTATGGATTGTATCCGTTGGAGTGAGGGTGATAATATCCTCATTCATTATTGTTTCTACAATCATTTTCCTTCCTCCTCTTACTCGCCTCTTTAATACATAAACCGATTCATAAAACGCAACTGGTCGAACTTCTGGATGGATTCCGGCGGCACTCTTTTGCCGATACGGGCCATCAGGCAGTTGGCCGGGTGGGAACTGATTTCAGGATCATCTGTTGCAAAGTAGACCAAGCCACCCGCACTCATCATTTTTTCCATGACCTTGCGATAGTCCCAAATATTCAGACCTGTCCCTTTCAAATCCCAATGCCAATAGTATTCAGTGGTGATGATGATGAAATCTTCAACCGAATCGTCTTCCATGGAAAGGCGGATCAGGTTCTTCCCGACGGAGGCACCCCGGTATTTAGGGATGACCTCGATTGCACCAAGCTCAATCAAGTCCTCCATCTTAATTTCCGACCAGCGCTCCAAGGGATCGGGATATAAGTAAGTTACATAACCCACGATCGTTTCATTTTCACGGGCGATAAAGATCCTGCCCTCAGGTAAGTCTGCAATCTCTATTAACGCTTTATGCTGCAAAGCAGGAGGGCGAAAGGCGACCAAGTCTTCGTGAAACTCATAAGCGGACATTTTTTCGCCGTTCAACGGCCCTTCGATGATGAGCGTCCCGCTTAATGTCTGCAGTTCCTTAGTATAAAAGGTCTTATTATATTCCATTCTTTCACCACCCTTGTTATGTAGTAATCTTACACTCTAGCATTCCGAAGTATAAGAAGCGTTGCTTTTAAAAACTGACCGAATGGAAAGCTTAAATAAATTATACATAAAAACAAGGGGCATAATTTAGAAAGTTCAATACATATATGAATCTTTTGTTACAGTGCTTCTTCTTTCCGAACCATCAACATGAATTTACCTTAACTATAACATACTTGTAATTTTCAAAATTCAGCAAGCTGGATTTTCCCTAATATGGAAGTGTTTAATATTTTAAAAATTGAGAAAATTGTCCTCTTATACTATAATAAAAATATAGAGCCGAATGAAGGGGGAGTTTGTCGTATGAATGTGAAAGCGTTGCCAGTGGTGGAAGGTAATTTTAATTTAAAGAATTATGATGAAAAATACAAGAAGTTTGACTGGTCTGAGACGGAAAAGGAATTCTCCTGGTCTGAAACCGGTAAAGTGAATCTTGCACATGAAGCAATTGACCGCCATGCCGAAACATACAAAAAGAATAAAGTAGCCCTTTATTACAAAGACGATAAAAGAAACGAAAAGTATACATTCAAGGAAATGAAAGATTATACGAATCAAGCGGCCAATGTGTTCAAGAACATTGCCAATGTGGAAAAAGGTGATCGTGTTTTCATCTTCATGCCTCGCTCCCCTGAGCTTTATTTTGCATTGTTGGGTGCGATTAAAACGGGAGCGGTCGTAGGGCCGTTGTTCGAAGCCTTCATGGAAGGCGCAATAAGGGATCGTCTTGAAGATAGTGAGGCAAGTGTGATTGTGACGACACCTGAACTTTTGCCGCGCGTCCCAGTGGATGAGCTACCCCATTTAAAGCATATTTTCTTGGTGGGGGAAAATATAAAAGAAGAAGGAAAGTACTATCACTTCAATAAAAAATTAAAAGAAGCCGACAAAAAATTCGAAATTGAATGGGTGGATCGGAATGACGGTCTGATTCTTCACTATACCTCCGGTTCCACAGGTAAACCAAAAGGAGTGCTTCACGTTCATAATGCGATGATCCAGCATTATCAAACGGCAAGATGGGTCCTTGATTTGCAGGATGAGGACGTGTATTGGTGCACAGCGGACCCTGGATGGGTGACAGGGACGTCTTACGGGATCTTTGGACCTTGGCTGACAGGGACCTCGAATGTCATTGTAGGCGGGCGGTTCAAGCCTGAATCCTGGTACAAGACCTTGGAAGACTTTGGTGTCACGGTATGGTATAGTGCCCCGACGGCCTTCAGGATGCTGATGGGCGCAGGTGACGAAATCGTTAAGCGGTTCGATTTAAGCACTCTCCGCCATATTTTAAGTGTCGGCGAACCGTTGAACCCGGAAGTGGTGCGCTGGGGAATGAAGGTATTCAATCACCGTATCCATGATACATGGTGGATGACGGAGACCGGGGCTCAGGTCATCTGCAATTATCCTTGCCTGGAAATCAAACCGGGTTCGATGGGTAAACCGATTCCTGGTGTGAAGGCGGCAATAGTGGATGACCAAGGCAACGAGCTTCCACCGCATAGAATGGGGAACCTTGCCATCAAGAAAGGCTGGCCTTCGATGATGAAGACCGTCTGGAAGAATGAAGCGAAATATGAATCTTACTTTATGCCAGGAGATTGGTATGTGTCCGGGGATTCCGCATATATGGATAAAGATGGTTATTTCTGGTTCCAAGGCCGTGTTGATGATGTCATCATGACGGCAGGGGAGAGAGTCGGACCTTTCGAAGTGGAAAGCAAGTTGGTCGAGCATCCAGCCGTAGCTGAAGCGGGGGTCATTGGTAAGCCGGATCCGGTTCGGGGGGAAATTATCAAAGCGTTTATCGCCCTTCGTGACGGATACGATGCAAACGATGAGTTGATTGAGGAAATTCGTACATTTGTAAAGCATGGTCTAGCAGCACATGCGGCACCTCGTGAAATTGAATTCAGGGATAAACTTCCTAAAACAAGAAGCGGTAAAATCATGCGCCGTGTCCTGAAAGCTTGGGAACTTGATTTGCCAACTGGTGATTTATCATCGATGGAGGATTGAGAAACTGAGTCATGCTGATTATTGAAAAGGAAAAGGCATCCATTGTCACTTTCATGGATGCCTTTTTGGGAGATTATAAGGAAACAGGCTGTCGGGCTAACCCGACAGCCTGTTTTAGTTCAAGAAAGAGTGTCATTCTTCCTCTTCTTCAGCTTTATCCGTGTCTTGCTCTTTATCATTGACTGTGTCTTGCTCTTTATCATTGACTGTGTCTTGATCGTTGACTGTGTCTTGATCTTTGTCAGTCTCTTGATTTTCTTTATCAGTATTTTCTTTGTTTTGATCTTTGTCTAGGGCTGGCTCTTTATCTTTATTTGTTTCATTTTCTGGTTCTTTTTCTGGTTCTTTATCTTTATCTTTATCTTTATCTGAACCGTTCTCTTCTTTTGTGTCTGGTTTTTTATCTTCGTTAGCTACTTTATCTTTTCCGCGATCATCTTTATTTTTTGCGGAATCTTCTTTTGAACCTGTCTTTTTAGCGCCGCTTTCAACACGTTGGGAAGGGGCTGATTCTTTACCGACTATGTCTACGGCCGTTACGTAATAGGAACCGCCTGAGCCGACTTTGTAAACAAGACTCCCACCAGCATTGATGCTCGCCACTTTTTTGCCGTCCTTATAGACACGGTAACCGACGACATCTCCTTCATGATGCAGGCCCCATGTAATCTTATCGTTACTGATCGTTATGGATAGGGGATCTGGTGCTTTGCCATTATCATTCAATTTCGCTTTCGCCCCGACGACATTTCCTGATCTTTCGCCTCCAGGAATCACGGATCCCGGGTCATCGACATATTTCAGTCCGATATCTGCAAAGGAATCGGGATTCAACATGAACCCGCCGCTCGTGAATTCGCCAGGCGTTTGCGGAAGGGCTGCGTAGCGTTTGCTGCCGACTGATACATATTGTCCGTCTATGAAACTATCATCCGCCCTGGATGGAGCATATTTGGCGATGAATAAATCTGATTTAACAAGACCAGCCTTTTGGCATGCACTTGAAGGCAGCAGTCCTGAAACGCCACAGAAGGAACGGCTGACAATTCCGCCCGGCATTTCAAATCGCTTATCGGGGTCGATGAGTTTAGGATCGACCTTGTATGCGCCATTGATCAGATCTGCCCAATAATACATATTACGTTTATTATATTCCAGACCATTGTAGGTCCCTTGCAAGGATTTCGGTGTGTCATAACCCAGCCATGTTCCGAATGATACATTTGGATTGGTTGCGACGAACCAAGCGTCCTGATAGTTTTGTGAAGTCCCGGTTTTACCAGCCCAATCACTTGAGAAAGCAAGGCGGTTCCTGACCGAAGCGGCCGTCCCGCTGTTTACGACGTCACGCATCATATCAAGCGTCAGGTAAGCGGCTTGTGGTGAAAAAACATCCACTGGTTTCACTTTATGTTGATAGATGACCTTGCCATCTTTCGATACGATTTTATCGATCATATAGGCATCGACAAATTCCCCTGAATTGGCAAA
This sequence comes from Bacillus sp. ISL-4, assembly GCF_018613275.1. NCBI lineage: Bacteria > Bacillati > Bacillota > Bacilli > Caryophanales > Bacillaceae > Bacillus > Bacillus sp. ISL-4. Next base: position 135,757 of record NZ_JAGGQN010000013.1, on the reverse strand, counting down.
TGTGCCAAATGCATTGACGTTTTCTTCAACGGTTACACCTTTTGACATAGCTCCCAGTGACATGGAAGGATTAGAGTAATCCTGTTTCGTCACTGTTGTGAAGCCCATTCTTTCCAAATAGGAAGCTGGACCTTGGTTGATTATTTTCATGTAAAAGAGCGCTGCCGGGATATTATAGGAATTCTTCAGGGCCTCGCGTGCGGTCGTTACCCCCGTATAGCTTCCGCCCCCATAGTTCCCTGGACGCCACATTTTTCCTGCGGGGATGGAAATCGGTACGTTGGCTGATACACTTCCAGGTGAGATTTTTCCTAACTCAATACCTGGACCATATACGAGCAGCGGCTTCATCGTTGATCCGTTTGATCTCAGTGATGAGGTGGCATGGTTCGTCTGTTCCCGCTTGAAATCACGGCCGCCTACGAAACTGATGATTTTTCCTGTTTTATTTTCGATTAGAATGGCACCGGCTTCAACGGGCTCACCCGCTTTATCGTATCCGTAATTCGGATAGTTTTTCGTTACTTCCTGCATTTTGTCATAAATCTTTTTATTGACTGTCGTATAAATCTGATAGCCGTTTTGACGCAGCTTACGATCAGCAAGTGCTACATATTGTTCTTTTAAATCATCATTCTCTAAATCTTTCTCTTCATATCCATCGTCTTTTGCGAGACTGACAGATAGGATTTCAATGGAGCGTTTTTCAATTTCATAGGTGAGCCATGGATATTTCTCGGATGGCATCTCCGTTTTACCGATAAAGTCTTTTGTTATGTCGTATGTTCTTGCTTTATCATATTCTTCTTTTGTTATGTATCCGTTACTATACATCCGCTTTAAAACGGTTTTCATCCGGTTGATGCCGGGTTCTTGATTTTCTTTCAGTTTTCCTTGCTGGGTATATGGTGTATAACCGAAAGGGCTTTGCGGCAATCCAGCAATAAAAGCGGATTGGGGCAGAGTCAGATCTTTGGCCTCCACGCCAAAAATACCTTCAGCAGCCGACTCGACTCCAGCGATGTTCCGACCGGAAGAATTTCGTCCCAACGTGGAGACGTTTAGGTAGGTTTCCAAAATCTCTTCCTTTTCAAAGAACTTTTCGACCCGTAGCGCAAGAAGGATTTCTTTTGCTTTCCGGTCAAATGATACTTCGTTGGTGAGGACCTGGTTTTTAATGAGCTGCTGTGTTAATGTACTTCCTCCCGATTGGACGCTTGCATTCGAAAATTCCTGGTAAACGGCACGCAGGATGGCTTTCGGGACAACTCCGTCATGCTCATAAAAATATTCATCCTCTGTAGCGATGACTGCATTTTTAAGATACTCGGAAACTTTATCGATGGACACTTCCTCACGCTCAAGGTCACTCTTAAGCTTGCCCAAGTATACGTCATCAGCAAAGTATACTTCAGAGGTCTCTTCATAATTGTAAATGTCTTTTTTTAAATCTTCTTTTGTGCGTACCGGCTCATCTTTGACGAGGGCAGCGAAATAGCCGGCTCCGACGCCGCCGGCGAATGAGAATCCTAGAACCCCGACAATAATGAGGATAAGCGTTAAATTCCAAATGACTTGGTATGTAACCCGCGCGTTCTTATGTGTTTTTTCATTTTGAAAAAAATGGGTCAACTGCTTCCATAATGCTTGAAATCTATCTTTTTGATTACTATTCATCGTATCATACCCCCTGAAATCACATATATTATAGCATATAACAGGTAGGGGAAAGGGCATCTTTCTTATTTTTCTAGAATCTGTAAGGGTGATGTTGACAAGGATTCTTATGTATGATAAAAGTTTATTAACAATAATAAAATGATTAAATGATCGCGATGATAGGACCCAGTAGTCAGACTATCCCTGTTTCAGAGAGCCGGTGGTTAGTGGAAATCGGTACAAATGGTATGATGAATTACTTCCTTGAGCATTTGCTGTGAAATGATTAGTAGCAGGAAACGGTTGACGGCCGTTATTCGTCTTGAGCGGAGGGCATATTATGTCCTCAAGTTGGGTGGTACCGCGAATTCATTCGTCCCTTCATATTTATGAAGGGGCGTTTTTGTGTGCTTTTTGCGGGTTTTTTCTAAGATGGAGGAGGAATATTTAATGGAATTGCTTAAAGACCTCGAGTGGAGAGGGATTATTTATCAACAAACGGATGAAGAGGGTTTTAAGGCCCTTTTAGAAAAAGAAAAAATTTCTTTATACTGTGGTGTCGATCCAACTGCGGATAGTATGCACATCGGACATCTATTGCCATTCTTGACATTGCGCCGTTTCCAGCAGCACGGTCATCGTCCACTTGTGCTAGTAGGCGGTGCGACTGGACTTATTGGTGATCCAAGCGGTAAAAAAGAGGAACGCCAGCTGCAAACTCTGGAAAAAGTGCTTTATAATGCAGACTGCATAAAAGGGCAGCTATCCCACATCTTTGAATTCGACGGTGAAAATGGTGCGGTCATGGTAAATAACTATGACTGGATAGGTAAAATCGATATGGTTACATTCTTGCGTGATTACGGGAAATACATCGGCATTAACTACATGCTGGCAAAAGATACGGTTGCTTCCCGCTTGGATACGGGAATTTCCTTTACTGAATTTGCGTACACGATCTTACAAGGAATTGATTTCGGTCATTTATACAGCAATTACGACTGTAAATTGCAAATTGGCGGCAGTGATCAATGGGGCAACATTACGACCGGTCTTGAAATGATCAGGAAATCCAATGATGAGAATGCTAAAGCATTCGGTATGACGATCCCGCTCGTAACGAAAGCGGATGGAACGAAATTCGGTAAGACGGAAGGCGGAGCGATTTGGCTTGACCCGGAAAAGACGACTCCGTATGAATTTTACCAATTCTGGATCAATACAGCCGATGCTGATGTCGTGAAATACCTGAAATTCTTCACATTCCTATCTCGTGAGGCGATTGAAGAGTTAGAGCAATCCGTACAGTCCGAACCGCATTTGCGTAAAGCCCAAAAAGCTTTAGGGGAAGAAATGACCCGTTTGATTCATGGTCAGGAAGCTCTTGACCAAGCAATCAAAATCTCTGCAGCCCTATTCAGCGGTGAGGTGAAGAATTTAAGTGCAGCGGAAATCAAATTGGGCTTTAAAGATGTCCCTAGCTTCGAACGTGAAAGCAAAGAAGATATCGGTTTGGTCGATTTAATCGTTGAAGCGAAAATTTCGCCATCAAAGCGTCAAGCCCGTGAAGATATTCAGAATGGGGCAATCTCCATTAATGGGGAGAAAGTGACTGATCTGCAGTATGTAGTGACGGAAACTGCCAAGATTGAAGGGGAGTTCATCCTCGTTCGTCGCGGCAAGAAGAAATACACATTAGTGAAATGATTGTTCAAGGCCCGGCTGAATCCCAGCCGGGCCTTGTCATGCAAGGGTGTTTAGGTGTAAAAAAAACCCCATCCAAGGATGAGGTTTTTTGAAGTTATTAACGAGAGTAGAACTCAACGATAAGAGCTTCGTTAATTTCAGCAGGCAATTCAGAACGTTCTGGTAAACGAGTGAAAGTACCTTCTAATTTCTCAGCATCGAAAGTAAGGAAATCAGGAACGAAGTTAGTTGCTTCAACTGATTCTTTGATGATTGAGAAGTTGCGTGATTTTTCACGAACTGCGATTGTTTGTCCAAGAGACACTTTGTAAGATGGAATGTCTACGCGGCTTCCGTCTACAGTGATGTGACCGTGGTTAACAAGTTGACGAGCTTGACGACGTGTACGAGCTAAACCAAGACGGTAAACTAGGTTGTCAAGACGTGATTCAAGAAGAATCATGAAGTTTTCACCATGAACACCTTTAAGTTTGCCAGCGCGGTCGAACATTGAACGGAATTGACGTTCAGTGATTCCGTACATGTGACGAAGTTTTTGTTTCTCTTGCAGTTGCATTCCGTATTCAGAAATTTTTCTGCGTTGGTTAGGACCATGTTGTCCTGGAGCATAAGGGCGTTTTTCTAATTCTTTACCAGTACCTGTTAGGGAAATTCCTAAACGACGGGATAGTTTCCAGCTTGGGCCAGTATAACGAGCCATAGGATGACTCCTCCTTTAAATGTTTTTATTTTGGTAAAATAAAAACCGTGTGAATGTACGATCATGACCATTTTGTTTTCATGTACCTTCGCCCTAGCAGCAGAGAGTTACGAGATACACCTCTGTATTGAGGAACAAAATGAGAACATAAAGGCTGTCACATAGGCTGCAATATTTTACACAAGGAGTATTGTATAATATTCTGCTCAATGAGTCAAGGACAGTTGTGATTTATTAAGGAATGGATAAAGAGAATCACGGCATGAAAATACAAAATATTAAAAAAATGCAATTTATAGAGAGGTTTTTTCCATTGTAAGCATTATGAATAATGCTTACAAAAATTATGGATGGTTTGAGACATTTCTTGGGTGCCTATGCCATGGGTGTGGTTCATTCTTTGCTTAAAATGTCAAAAGGGTCGATGAGGGATTTTATATTGCGAAAAATTCAGGAAAGGACCTGGTACATGTACAACGGGTCCTGTATTGGAAAAGGGAGCAGGCAAGGTTTGCAGCTCCCTTTTACTTTATAGATGATTGGAAAGGATATCAGCGAACTTTTCCAGTCCTTGCTGATCCATTTCGTCAAAACGGTCCGTTATCGGGCTGTCGATATCGAGGACACCGAGCAATTTGCCATCCTTCATAAGCGGTATGACAATTTCAGATCTTGATGCCGCATCGCAGGCGATATGTCCAGGGAATTGGTGGACATCCTCTACGCGCAGGGTTTTTTCAGTTGCCGCTGAAGTCCCGCATACGCCCTTGCCTATTGGGATGCGGACACAGGCTGGAAGACCTTGAAAGGGTCCTAGAATTAATTGGCCTTCTTCATATAAATAAAAGCCTACCCAGTTAATCTCATCGAGAAAAAGATTAAGTAAAGCTGCCGCATTGCTTAAATTGGCTATTTGGTTCGTTTCATCTTCGATTAATGCAAGTAGTTGTTTTTGGACCAGTTCATAGTTTTTTTCTTTTTTTCCTTGATACATTTCGACATTAAACAAAAGCGTTCACCTGTCTTCCGCATATTTTTACAGCACTATCTAATCATGATGCTTTATTGTTGGGAAATTGTCGAGAACTTACTAAAGGATTCAGGCTCTTCCGTGAAGAAGTAGTCCACAAGACTTGTCTCAAAGAAAGCGAGGGATTGCCTAAATGAATCGCCAGACGCCAACGAAACAAGCCATTGTGGAAGCTGCATTGCATTTATTTCATTTAAAAGGCTATCATGCTACATCCATACGGGATATTGCGAATAAAGCGAAAGTGAACGCTGCAAATATTGCCTACTATTTTAAGAATAAACAGGGGTTGCTGGAATTCTGTTTCATTTCCTATTTAGAAGAGTATATCCTGGTCCTTGATAAGAACATGACATTGCTCGAACTTAAAGGCCCGCAGCATTGCTTGATGAATCTTGTAAAGGAAATTCTTGCTTTCCAGAGGGAAAACTTCCTTGCTGCACGGTTCATATATGGAGAATCTTCACTCGATTCCAATTTAAACCGCGAAATTCATTCGACTTATTTTACTAAGGAAAAGTCTTATTTTCAATATATTTTGGAACAAGGAATCAAGAGCAGGAGTTTCCAGCAGGTCTCCGTTCCCATGTATATGCTGCAGTTGAAGGGATTATTGACGGCCCCTGTCCTGCATACTCATTATGCGATGGATGTGCTTCATGTCTTCCCGCAGGAAGCCTATTACACGAATATTTATGCCAATGAAGTCGGACGTTTTCTGCAAAATACCCTTTTCATTGCCGAAGACTTACAGCCACTGTTAGCCGGCCGGCCTGAAGTGTATACATGAGTTACCCTTTAAAACCTGCAATCAGTGCCTGATGGCCCTGACCCAAATCTTTAGCCTGATGGGCATCGGAACCGTAAATAAGCGGAATTCCGAGATCTAAAGCACGTTTTGCAAATCGTTCAGGAGGATAGGGCTCACCGCATAGCGGCTTTACAAGCCCGGCTCCATTATAATCTAGTTCATACCTTTGATCCTTAATCATGTCGAGAACCTTGTAAACCCGCTCGTCAAAACTTGATGCCGGCGGATATCGATGCTGGAACTTATGGACAAGCGTAATGTGCCCGATCCGTTTTGGTTTATATATGCCTAAATCAGCTTCTATTGATTTTTCCAGTGTATCGTAATATTTGGTATAAACCGAATCCACTGAACCTAGTTCAGTGGCAATCTCACCAAACCCATTATCGCTGAAATCGATGCAATGCCAACTGTTTTGATGTTTGATGAAGTGGACGGAAAGTATACTATCATCAAGGAATTCTCCGATTTCGTCGAGGAATGCTTTTGTTTCATTTTCATACCCCTCTATAAAGTCAACCTCGAGGCCTGTTTTGATCAGGATTTTGTCTTTATAGCGTTCTTTCAGTACGCGGAGCTCTTGAAAGTAATCCAGGAGCAGGGCAGCGTCCATGCCGCTGTCTTTTTCAGGCGTAGGATCTAGAAAATTTCGTGGCAATGGAGCATGTTCCGTAAATGTGATTTCCTTTAATCCTAGCTCGATTCCCCGCGTAATATATTCATCGAATTTATCCGTAGAGCCGTGTGGGCAAAACGGAGTGTGCACATGACCGTCAACTTTCATGGTTCTTCCCTCCCAAAAAACAGGTATTTGTAGCAATTTTCTACAAAAAAATCATTTTTCTCGTCAAAAATTATTGCTAACATGGTATCATAAAAGCATTAAATTTAACATTTTTAAAATTGATATAAACGAGCAAGACTGTAAGGACTAGAACAGGGGGCTTACCATGGATTACATAATTGGGGTAATTGTATTAATTTTGATTTTCATCATTTGGGGTTATTTTTTCAAAAAGAGATATTTTAAAGAAATCGATCGACTGGAATCCTGGAAAATAAGCATCATGCACCGCCCCGTGCTGGAAGAGCTTTCTAAAGTCAAACAATTGAACATGACAGGTGAAACAGAGGAAATGTTCGAAAACTGGCGCATTGAATGGGACGCCATCATTACGGATCATATGCCCGAAGTCGAAGAGCTTTTATTCGATGCCGAGGAATTGGTTGATAAATACCGTTTCAGCCGATCAAAAGAGGTACAGCGCAAAATTACAGTCAAGCTGAATGAAATCGAGGAAATGATCAAAAAGATCTTATACGAACTGAATGAACTTGTAGGCAGTGAGGAAAAGAATCGATTGGAAATTGAGGATATCAAAGAATCCTATCGTCAATTGAAGAAATCCCTGCTTGCTCACAGGCATAATTATGGGAAAGCGGCTGATAAGCTGGAAAATTCCTTGGATGAAGTAGTGCAAATCCTCCAAAAGTATGAAGAAGAGACCGTGAACGGCAATTATTTGAATGCGAGGGAGCTTGTTCTATCCATTAAGGAAAAATTGGCGGTTCTGTCAGTTAAAATGGAAATGCTCCCAAAATTATTGGTAGATAGCCAATCAGAGCTGCATTCCCAGCTTCATGAATTGAAGGATGGTTATGAGGAGATGTCAGGACAAGGTTATCTGTTGACCCATATCCAATTCGAGCTGGAAATATCACGGCTTGAGGAAGAACTGGAACTATATAAAACACAATTGGAAAATGCCGAAACGGAAGCCGTGGAAAAGGGCATTAAGGAAATGCGTGAAAGCATTGAGGTGCTTTATGACCTTTTGGAAAAAGAAGTACTTTCAAAACAGTATATCTTGAAAAATGATGAAGTTCTCAGAAAAACGTTAAGTGACCTTGAATATGAAAACGATAAACTTAAAGTTGAAACCATACATGTTCAACACACATATCACTTGACGGAAAATGAGCTCGATGCACAACGGAAAATGGAAAAGCAGATTGCCCAGATTTCGAAACGCCATCAATTGCTCGTCTTGAAAATGGAGGATAATGTGATGGCAAGCTCCCTTATCAGCGAAGAGATGCAGGGGCTGGAGGCACAGTTGAAGGAATTACAGGAAAATCAGAAAGACTTTACCCTTAAATTACAGGCTTTACGAAAAGATGAAATGGATGCCAGGGATGCATTGGCCGAATTGAAACGCAAAATGGTCGATACTGGACGTTTAATTGCCAAAAGCAATATTCCAGGTCTTCCAGAAGAGTATAAAGTGGTGCTTCAGGACGCCAAAGAAAGCATGGATGACGTTCAGGGGAAACTTGAAGAAAAGCCGCTTGACATGGCCGTTGTTTATATTTATTTGGAAAAGGCGGTTCAACAGGTGAATAGGGTCCACGAAAAAGCCAGTGAATTGATCGAACATATGTATTTGGCCGAAAAGGTGATCCAATTCGGAAATCGCTATCGTAGCAGTCACGAAATGGTTGCCGAGAGTCTTAGGGAGGCCGAGGCCAAATTCCGAAGCTACGAATATCAAGCCGCATTGGAAACGGCAGCCACGGCCATAGAAAAGGTCGACCCAGGCAGTTTACAAAAAATCGGGGCGAACATAGAAGAAGTCCTTTCCTAAAAAACCCGCCATGGCGGGTTTTTTTCTTTTACAGGACCCTGAATAGACTAGCCGGGAAGTTAAATCATTCTGCAGGAATAAAAAGAAGCAGGTCTCCTATCATTCAGTGGACCAGTGTTTTACATTCTCTTTCAAATTCAATTATGTTAATATTAGAAGTTGCAACAGCAACAATGAAACTTATATTTAGTAGAGTGACCATCATAGATACAAAAACATGGAAGGTGAACCCATGATTTATTTTGATAATAGTGCAACAACAAAACCATATCCCGAAGTAATCGAATCATTCATGAAGGTTACTTCGGACTATTTCGGGAACCCCTCTTCGCTTCATGGACTTGGGGTGCAATCCGAAAAACTGCTTACCGCTGCAAGAAAGCAGATCGCTGATTTATTAAAGGTGAAGAGTTCGGAAATATATTTCACTTCCGGGGGTACGGAAGGAAATAATCTTGCCATTAAAGGGGCCGCCCACTCTCAGGGAAATCGCGGCAAACACATAATCACGACAGCGATTGAACATCCTTCTGTAGAAGATGCATGCCAATCATTGACGAAAATGGGCTTTGAGATCACATATCTTCCCGTTAACCAATTTGGGCAAATCGATGTAACGGATCTTAAGGAAGCATTGAGGGAAGATACCATTTTGGTTTCTGTCATGCATGTTAATAATGAAGTTGGCTCGATACAGCCGATTGCTGAAATTGGCAAATTGTTAAAACAATACCCAAACGTGCTCTTTCATGTCGATAATGTACAGGGAACAGGCAAAGTTTCATTATCATTGCGTGAAGCCAATGTGGATTTATGTACAATTTCCGGCCACAAGGTTCACGGCTTGAAGGGGACGGGCATCCTTTATGTTCGTGAAGGCGTTCGGGTCGATCCGCTTTTCCATGGTGGCAATCAAGAAATGAAAATCAGGAGCGGCACCGAAAATGTTGCGGGAATCGTCGCCCTATCGAAGGCTTTGCGTATTAGTATGAACAATCAATTGCTGTATCATGATAAGCTGCAGCAAATCAAAACATATTTATATAAAGGGTTGAAGGAAATGGACGGGGTACTGCTTAACAGTCCTGAAGAGGGGGCACCCCATATTGTGAATTTTTCCGTTCCAGGGCTTAAATCCGAGGTATTGCTGCATGCACTAGAATCTGAAGGAATATATGTTTCGACGACCAGTGCCTGTTCTTCGAAAAAAAGGACGGTAAGCAAAACGGTGGATGCGATGTTCCATAATTCAGCCCGTTCCGAAAGCGTCATCCGAATCAGTACTACCTATAGCAATGAAATGGAAGAAACAAAGCATGTTCTGGCGGCGATACAGAAAATAGTCGCTAATTTAGAAAAAATAATGAGGGTTGCAAAATGAAATTTGATCATATAATTATCCGCTATGGAGAAATCTCCACGAAAAAAAGAAACCGTAAAGGCTTTGTAGACAAAATGAAGGCACATATCCGCTGGAGTTTAAAAGATATAGAAGGCGTAGTGCTTACTGCCAACCGGGAGCGGATGTACGTTCTCCTGAACGGTGCGGACCATAAGCCTGTCATTGAGCGGTTGAAAGGCATATTTGGGATTCAGTCATTAAGCCCTGCAATAAAAATAGAGCGTGATCTTGAAGTGATGAAAACGGCAGCATTGTATTATCTTAATCATACTCTTGAAGAGGTGAACACGTTCAAAATCACGACAAAACGCGCGGATAAGGATTTTCCATATAATACCGATGAAATTAACAGGGCAATCGGCGGGCATTTACTTCGAAATACAGAAGATTTAAAAGTGGATGTGAAGAACCCTGATTTGAACCTGCTAGTGGAAGTGAGACGCGAAGCCGTGTATTTGACAGGTGAAATCATCCAGGGGGCAGGCGGTCTTCCATTCGGTTCAAGCGGGAAGGCGATGCTGATGCTTTCAGGCGGGATTGATAGCCCTGTTGCGGGATTCCTTTCGATGAAACGAGGATTGGACGTGGAAGCGATCCATTTTTACAGCCCTCCGTTCACAAGCGAACGTTCACGTCAAAAGGTCATTGATTTGGCAGGTAAGCTTGCGGAAATAAATGGAAGCATGAAAGTGCATATCGTTCCATTTACGGAAATCCAATTATTGATTCAAAAACAAATCCCGGAAAACTACTCAATGACTACAACCCGGCGTTTAATGATGCGGGTCGCCGATCGAATCCGTGAAAAGGAAGAAGCCATGGCACTGATTACCGGTGAAAGCCTTGGACAGGTTGCGAGCCAGACGATGAGCAGCATGTTTGCTATCAATGAGGTGACGAATACACCGATCCTGCGTCCGCTGATTACCATGGATAAGACAGAAATCATCAAAATTGCAAGAGAGCTTGATACTTTTGAAATATCCAATCTGCCCTACGAGGATTGCTGTACGGTCTTTACGCCGGCAAGCCCAAAAACGAAACCGAAACGTGAAAAAGTCAATTACTATGAAAGCTTCGTCGACTTTGAATCCTTGATTGAAAAAGCGGTCTCCGAAACAGAAATATTAACGGTTAAACCTGGTCAGACTTTCGATAAGGAAGAAGCGATGGAAGACTTATTTTAATATCCTGTAATTACCAATAAAATTGTACGAATGAAGCCATGTGTTTTAACACACTCTATAATCACAAGGAGGTGAAAAACACATGGCAAACAACAACAGCTCAAACGAATTATTGGTACCTGGAGTGGAACAAGCTCTAGAACAAATGAAATATGAAATCGCTACAGAATTCGGCGTACAACTTGGTGCCGACACAACATCTCGCGCTAACGGTTCAGTTGGTGGAGAAATCACAAAACGCCTTGTTCAAATGGCTGAACAACAATTAGGCGGAGGATTCAACAGATAATTTAATAAACATGGCTACAGAGAGCGGGTTCTAACACCCGCTCTCTTTATTTGTTTGTAAAAATAAATAGAAATATTACAGAAGTATCTTGTATAATGAGTAGGTACTAAGAGTTCATAATTGGAGGGGAAGAATATGAAGCGTGAAGACTTATTGGCTCCGGAACATTACAACTTAGTGAGTGAAATGGAACGTTTTGCAAAAGATCCAGAAAAAGTTGCCGTCCTCTGGGAGAATGAAACCGGGGATAAAAAACAACTTACATATGAGAATTTATTAAAAAGTGCAAATAAGATCGGAAATGCCTTCAAGAAAAAAGGACTGGGTAAAGGTGATACGGTCCTTATCATAATCCCTCGTTTGGTGGAAGCTTATCAAGTGTATTTAGCCGCATTGAAAATTGGCATGATTGTCATACCTTGTTCCGAAATGCTTCGTGCGAAGGACTTGCAGTATCGAGTCAACCATGGTGATGTCAAAGGAATCATCAGTTATCATGAATATACTCATGAATTGAATGAAATAGAAGGGGCGGAAAGCCTCCTGAAATTTTCAATCGGAAAAAGTATCGAAAATTGGCTGGATTTGAATGAGCTTGCCGATGAGGAATCAGATCAGCTGACTATGGCCGACACGAAGAGTGAGGATATGGCGTTCTTATCGTATACTTCCGGAACGACAGGAAATCCAAAAGGGGTCGTCCATACACATGGATGGGCTTATGCCCATTTGAAAACGTCTGCAGCAAACTGGCTCGGCATCAGCGAAAATGATGTGGTTTGGGCAACTGCAGGCCCAGGGTGGCAAAAGTGGATCTGGAGTCCTTTCCTGGCGGTTCTGGGAACGGGAGCTGCCGGTCTTGCCTATCATGGGAAGTTCGAGGCGAAGAAATATCTTCAGCTGCTTCAGGACTACAAGGTGAATGCGTTATGCTGCACACCGACCGAGTATCGATTGATGGCAAAGGCGGATAACCTTGATGACTATGATTTATCCCATCTTCATAGTGCTGTATCAGCGGGAGAGCCTTTAAATCAAAAAGTGTTCGAGGTCTTTAAAAACCATTTCCATATTGAAGTGCGTGATGGATATGGACAGACCGAAAATACCCTGCTGGTAGGTGTAACGAAAGGCATGGAAATTAAATTGGGCTCCATGGGCAAACCGACTCCGGGCAACCATGTGGAAATCATTGATGATTCCGGTAAACCTTGTTCTCCTGGCATAGTGGGGGATATTGCCGTACATGTAGATACACCTGCTCTCTTTAAAGAATATTTCAAAGATCCCGAGCGGACATCGCAGCAATTCCGCGGGGACTATTATATCACCGGCGACCAAGCGAAAAAGGATGAAGATGGTTATTTCTGGTTTGAGGGTCGTTCTGATGATATCATCATCAGCTCGGGATATACGATTGGACCGTTTGAAGTGGAAGATGCACTCGTTAAGCATCCATTTGTTAAAGAGTGTGCCGTTATAGCAAGCCCTGATGAAATAAGGGGAAATGTGGTCAAGGCATATGTCGTCTTGATGGAGGACATCGATCCGAACAGCCAAGGCTTGATCCAGACGCTCCAATCGCACGTGAAAGAATTGACTGCCCCATATAAATATCCAAGGAAAATTGAATTTTTAGAAGAGCTGCCCAAAACGACATCAGGTAAAATCAAACGGGTGGATTTACGCAAAAGGGAAGAAGCACTCCTTAACAATTGATTGAAAGCATTACCGTCAGCCCCCACGGCTGGCGTTTTTTTATTAATAGGTGCTTGGATAAAAGCGTAAATATGGGAATTCATGATATGAGATGGTACACTTACTGCATATCTGCGCAGTAACAATCATTTAATAAGGAGTGTAAAGCCGGAATGGGAACGTTATGGTTCAATGGGTCGATTTATACGATGATTAAAGAAAACGATCAAGTGGAGGCAGTCTTCACAGAAAAGGGGGTAATTGTTGATACTGGCAGCCTGGACTATTTGAAAAATGAATATGCCGGCAATATTTCCAGGGAAATCGACTTAAAGGGACAAACGATGCTGCCGGGGTTAGTGGATAGTCACCTTCATTTGGTCGGGCATGGTGAAAGGCTGCTTCGTTTAGACCTCTCTTTGATGGATAGCAGGGAGTCCATCTTGAAATCCTTGAAGGAAAAGTGCTCAAAAACCCCGGCTGGAAAGTGGATTGTTGCCGAAGGGTGGAATGAGAATGAATGGCCGATTCCTGAATTGATTTTACGGGATGAGCTTGACGCGATATCGACAGAACATCCCATCGTATTGAAAAGGATTTGCCGTCATGCCTTGGTGGTCAATTCCCGCGCCCTTTTGGAAGCGGATATTAAAGAAGATATAAAAGAACCTTCAGGCGGGGTGATCTGCCGTTATCCTGACGGACGTTTAAATGGTTTATTTAAAGAAAGTCAGGCACAGAACCTTATTTTAGACAGCCTTCCCGGCATTGATCAAGAGTATATCGAAAACGCGCTCACAGAGGCCATAGAAGACGCATATAAGCTAGGTTTGACTGGCGGACATACTGAGGACCTCCATTATTACAATGGCTTCATGCCGACATATCAGGCGTTTAAATCGGTAATCGAGGACCGGGAAATGGCCTTTCGCGCCAATTTGCTCGTCCATCACGAAGCGTTTGAAGAAATGCTGGCAGCAGGCGGCGGCTATCAGAAAGGTACGCGATATATCAAATTCGACAGCATGAAGATATTTACCGACGGCTCCTTGGGCGGACGCACAGCCCTGTTGAGCGAGCCTTATGTAGATCAAGGGGATACGAATGGAGTCGCGATATTCACTGAAAACGAGCTTCAGGAATGGGTAGAAAAAGCAAGGGATGCCGGAATGCCGATTGCTGTCCATGCGATTGGCGATCTCGCTTTTGAATACGTCTTGAATGCAATAGAAGCCCTCCCCCCGAAAAAGGGGCAGAGGGACCGGCTCATCCATGCGCAGATTGTCCGGCCGGAGCTGTTGGAGCGGGCGGCAAAGCTGCCGGTAATCTTTGATATCCAACCGGGTTTCGTCCCGTCCGATTTCCCGTGGGTGGAAGAAAAGGTTCCAGCCGATCTATTGGAATCCTCCTATGCCTGGAAAACCTATTTGAAGTTGGGCATCATTTGTGCGGGAGGGTCGGATGCACCCATTGAACCATTAAATCCAATTTTGGGCATTCATGCAGCTGTTACAAGGATGAAAATCAACAGTGAGGACCGGACCGTATATGGCTTGGGCGAAAGGCTTTCCGTATACGAGGCTTTCGCACTGTATACAAAAGGGAGTGCTGCAGCAATCGGCCAGGAAAAACGTCGCGGTGTGATCATTGAAGGGTACGATGCCGATTTTACCGTGTTTAATCTGGATGTTTTTGCTGTTGCGCCGGATGATCTCCTAAAAGCTGAGGCGGTCATGACGGTCATCGATGACAAAATCATGTATGATAAAAAATAACAGTTGCAAAAAAAGAAATCGGAATACAAAATTGTTAGATGGAATTAGATAAAGGAATGTAAATGGAAAGAAGGCTTGTTATGAAAGTGGATGAACAAAAAGAAGGGGCAATCTATGCAGCCCTTTCTTACATGATGTGGGGAGTCGTGCCGATTTACTGGAAGTTCCTTCAGGGCGTCGGTGCAACAGAAATTTTAGCTCAGAGGGTATTATGGTCTTTCGTGTTCATGCTGGTTTTATTGATGTTCATGAAAAAATGGCAAGCGTTTCTTGTTTATGTCAAAAACATAATGGGAAATCCCAAACTCTTTACGGCATTACTAACGGCGTCTCTGCTTGTTACAGCTAATTGGGGAGTGTTCATCTGGGCCGTTAACTCAGGACGGATCCTCGACACGAGCCTTGGATATTATATCAATCCGCTAGTCAGTGTACTATTGGGAGTGATAGTCTTAAAAGAAAAATTGAGCAGGGCCCAAATCATTTCATTCCTGCTTGCAGGAATCGGAGTCTTGATCCTTGGCATTCATTTTGGCACGATACCGTGGATCTCTCTTGTTTTGGCCATGACGTTCGGATTATACGGTCTGGCAAAAAAAATGATCAAGGCCGAATCGGCAATCGGGCTGACGCTCGAAACGATGATGGTAACGCCTCTTGCCCTGGGTTACCTGATATACTTGATGAATCGGTCAGAAATGCAATTCTTTACAGAGGGAAGCACAAGCCTGCTGTTGGTGGGCGGCGGGATTGTCACGGCATTGCCTCTTTTATATTTTGCGAAAGGGGCGGAGAAGATCCCGTTATCGATGCTTGGCATTTTTCAGTATATCGCTCCGACCTTATCTTTATTGATTGGGGTATTCGTCTATCATGAAAGTTTTACCAAAGCACATCTTTTAGCCTTTTTCTTCATATGGTCAGCCTTGGCTGTTTATACATTATCCATAACGAAATGGGGTCAGGCAAGTGCCCGCAGGTTCAAAGGCAAAGGGAATATTGGTGCGTGAATAGCAAAAAATGCTTGGGAGATTTCTCGCCAAGCATTTTTTTTATGCCGGTATTTAATGAAACGGTTTTACGGCATATGGGAAATGCCATGGTCACGAAAGGTAAATATTGGAACCTACTTCAGAAACAATACAATTGGAAAGGCTGATAGGACTGTAATCGGGCTTTGCACGTGGGGGATTTAATTGGAATTGACTATAGAAGGAACTATCCAGGGAAATGATATGATCTGTCAGGAATGCTGATATGGTGGCGAACGGCTTTCTATTGCTATTTAATTCAGCGATGATTCCCTGTGAACTGGTAATCCCGATCCCATGGCCATAAAAGAGGTTATTTCCTAATAATATGGCATTTTCACCTTGCCATTCAGGAGTTGACTCATCGTGATCAGGGTTTTTGAAGTAAACGCAATCACCTGGTGAATAATCCCTTCCTTTATGAATGATGAGAGCCATATTTTGTGGAGGGTGCCAGTCATATAAAACTAGGTTTGAAAAAAGGGTGTCGAAATTCCTCGGGCCGATTAAATCCAAAATGGCCTTTAAAAAAGTGACGACTATCGCTGTCCCGCATTCGAAAGCATAAAGCCTTCCATTTATGAAAATGTCAACGAGTGCAGCATGAGGGAGAATCCCTGGCTGAAGGGTAAAGGTGCCATCCTTTGAAAGGCGCCAATATTGTTTATTGCTTTCCGATTCCTCAAGTGTGGAAAATTCTGCATTACTTTTATCCAACGCAATAGCTGCCGCAATGACTCGGTTCCTCAGTTGTATCTCGAAATTAAACTCTCCAAAATTCCGGAATTCAAGAACGTTAGAATCTTCCGCAAGCAATTGGACAATTTCAAGCGATTTAGCAGATGTTATTCCTGGTTGGATTTGACTGACATCTAACCATTTGTGATTAATCTTTATCATGATCATATCCACCTTTTGCTTATGAAATTAACGGTTTATAAAACCGGTAAACAAAAATGTCTACATGTAATGCTCATTATATGAATGCCAGCAAGGAATTGACTATTTGGAACGTGTCAGCCACCGTTGCAGCCGAGAATGATTGGAATGAAAAGAGGCAGAATTTTTTTCTTTCATTCCAATAGATGTTTTGCTAGATATCCTAAAGTGCAAGGAATACCTTTCCAATTAGCGAGAAGAAGCAAATTAGTATTCCTTTTTCCCAATGAATTGATATAATGAGAGAGAAAAGTTCATATGTGCGAGAAATGTAGGGGGGCCAGTACTGCTGGCTGAGATTGCATCCTTTAGATGCTGACTCTTTGAACCTGATCTGGATGATGCCAGCGGAGGGAACATATTATTACTGATTTTCTGTTTTGTATGTTAACGTCCGAATTCATCTTCGGGCGTTTTTTGCTTTTTTATCCAGTATTTGAATAAACCCTGGAGCCCCATTATGGTTCCGGCATATGGAACTTATATGATGTGTAGGAGGATAATGACTTGAATAAATTCTTGCCACTGTTAACTTCGTTGTTCCTTTTGGCTGGATGCGGTGCAGGCGGAACTAATGAAAAAGAAGAAGCATCTAAAAATGAAGGAAATGAAAAATTAAAAAAAGTATCGGTCGTGCTCGATTGGACACCGAATACAAACCATACAGGATTGTATGTAGCCAAGGAAAAAGGTTATTTTAAAGACCAAGGTCTTGATGTGGAAATTATCATGCCAGGTGAAGCCGGAGCTGATAAGCTTGTCGCTTCAGGGAAATCTGAATTTGGCGTGAGTTACCAGGAGGGCATAACGCAGGCCCGCGTGCAGGGCGTGCCGATTGTATCGGTAGCTGCCGTCATTCAGCATAATACCTCGGGATTCGCTTCCCCTGAGGCAAAGAACATTAAAACTCCCAAGGATTTTGAAGGGAAAACGTATGGTGGCTGGGGGTCTCCGGTTGAAAAGGCCATCATTGATTCACTCATGAAAAAAGAAAATGCGGATGTAAATAAAGTGGATATAGTCAATACAGGAGACACGGATTTTTTCACTTCGGTTAAAAGGGATATAGATTTTGCCTGGATTTATTATGGATGGACAGGCATTGAGGCTGAATTGCGAAATGAAAAGCTTAATATGGTTTACTTAACTGAATACTCTGATAAGCTTGATTACTATACGCCTGTATTAACTACGAATGAAAAGATGATAAAAGAAGATCCGGAGACTGTTAAAGCATTCGTTCAAGCAGCTTCGAAAGGGTACCAGTTTGCGATTAAGAATCCTGACGATGCAGCGGACATATTAATTAAGTCTGCACCGGATCTTGATGCAAAACTAGTGAAGAAAAGCCAGGAGTGGCTTGCAGACAAGTATCAGGATGATGCTCCGCGATGGGGTGAACAAAAGCTTGAAATTTGGAAGAATTACAGTGATTGGATGACTGAAAATAAGCTTCTTGAAGGTGATTTCGATCCTGAAAAGGCATTTACCAATGAATTTTTACCAAAATAGGAGGAAATACAATGGCCAACTCATTAATTAGTATACAGATTATTCCTAAAGGGGAAAATGTCATCCCTATGGTCGATGAAGCAATCAAGATCATTGAAGAATCAGGTGTCAAGTATGAGGTTCACCCGCTTGAAACGACAATGGAGGGTGAGCTTTCCGAACTTTTTGCCGTGATAGAAAAAATGAATGTAAGAATGATTGAAATAGGATCGCCGAATGTCATTTCCCAAGTGAAAATATTATATCAGCCAAGCGGGATTACGATGGATACGTTAACGGAGAAATATCGGGCATGATCGGAAGGGGAATTTGGAAGAAGGGGGCTCCCTTCTTTCTTTTATTATTGTTGCTGATAGTATGGGAGTCAGTGACAGTCTTATTGAAAGTCGAAGAATGGCTGCTTCCCGCTCCATCGGCCATTTTCATTGAAGGAATTGAGTCGTCCCGCAATCTTTACGGACACCTTATATCCACAACCGAGCTTGCGTTGTCGGGTTTTTTTATTGGAAGCTGCATCGGCTTATTGATCGCGGCAATTTTACACCTATTTCCCGGTGTGAAGGACGCGGTTTATCCTCTGCTCATACTATCACAAAATATACCCATCATTGTTTTGGCGCCGCTCTTGGTGATCTGGTTTGGCTTTGGCATGCTGCCTAAGTTAATAGTGATTTCGCTTGTATGTTTTTTTCCGGTTGCGGTTGCATCATTGGACGGTTTTCGCCAGACACCATACGAACTTAAGCATTATTTCAAGATGATGGGAGCGGGAAAAAACCAGTTATTTTGGAAGTTGGAACTTCCTCACTCAATCCCATTCATTTTCTCCGGCCTGAAAATTTCTGCCACCTATAGTGTAATGGGTGCGGTTATTTCGGAATGGCTTGGGGCAAAATCGGGGATTGGTGTTTACATGACTCTCGCTTCCTCTGCGTTCAGGACAGATCGGGTGTTTGTTGCCATTTTCATCATCATGGGAATGAGCCTGATCTTTTTTGGAATCATCACCATTCTGGAGAAATACTTAGTTTCTTGGAAGAGAAAGGAGGGCGAAAAGGGTGAAGCTGGAAATTAAAGATGTCTCCTATTCTTTCGATGGTAAACAGAATATATTGGAGAAGATGAATTTCCATGTGGATGATGGGGAATTTGTCACGATCCTTGGGCCATCGGGCAGCGGTAAAAGTACATTGTTCCACTTGATCGGCGGCATATTGAAGCCGGATCATGGCATCATTTCACTGGATGGTAAAAAGATAAATGGCTTAAAGGGCCATATCAGCTATATGCCTCAGCAGCCTTCCCTTTTACCCTGGAGGACGGTATTGGAAAATGTTTTGCTTGGAAGTGAACTTGCTGGGGTCAGAGATAAAGAAAAGGCAAAAGCCCTTTTGAAGAAAGCTGGATTAGAAGAGTACGGGAAAGCATATCCTCATGAATTATCTGGTGGCATGAAGCAAAGGGCCGCATTCATCCGGAGTATCTTAAGTCCACAGGATTTGATGTGCCTGGACGAACCCTTTTCTGCCTTGGATGAACTGACAAGATTGCAAATGCAAAAATGGCTGTTGTCGGTTTGGGAAGAAAATCGGAGGTCGGTGCTTTTTGTTACGCATAGCATAGATGAAGCGGTTTTCCTTTCAGATAGGATTTATGTGTTATCAGCAAAACCGGCTGCTGTCATCAAAGAAGTGGAAATTCCATTTCCAAGGCCAAGAAGTGAAGAACAGCTTCTTAGTGATGAGTTTTTTCATTTGAAGAGAGAGTTATATGCAGCACTGAAACCAACTTTTTCTACTTAAGGGAGGCGATTAAACTTGAGGATCATCGACAGTCATATCCATTTGGACCGGTATGATGTTGTTAAGCGGAAGCAGATTCTGACTGACATGGAAAAGGTTCATATGGAATCCTTGCTGTCTGTTTCCATGAATTTGGCCTCTTCGATTAACAATTATCAGCTCTCACTGAAGGATTCACGAATAAAGCCTGCCTTTGGTTTTCATCCAGAGCAGCCCCTCCCAAGCGATGAAGAAGTGAACGAACTTTTGAACTGGATGCGGGAACATCGTCAAGATATGGTTGCCATAGGTGAGGTTGGGCTGCCCTATTACTTAAGGCAGGAAAATCCCGATATTGATAACTCAGCGTATATAGTGATACTGGAGAGGTTCCTGACCTTAGCTAAAGAGGTTGAAAAGCCGGTTATCCTTCATGCCGTCCATGACGATGCACCCATCGTTTGCGACCTTTTGGATAAGCACCAAATCACAAAGGCACACTTTCATTGGTTTAAAGGCGATATCCGGACAGTCGAAAGAATGGCCGAAAAGGGCTACCGCATTTCGATTACACCTGATGTTTGTTATGAGAGGGAAATACAGGAATTAGTTTTTGCATACCCACTTAAGCTGATGATGATTGAAACGGATGGACCATGGCCGTTTGAAGGGGTTTTCAATGGGAAATGGACCCATCCCGGCATGATGCATGACAGTGTGCGTCAGATTGCTTCGATTAAAGGATTGCCGATTGAGGATGTCTATGAAATCCTTTATCAAAACACGAAAGATTTTTATCATATATAAAGGTACCGGTTACCATACCCGGTACCTTTTTTAGTTCAAAGAAAGGTCCTTTTAACCTTTTCCCAAAAGGAATTGTCTTTTAGCTTAACGGTCTTGATGACTTTACCGCTTAACCGGACCTTTACCTTTTCGACATGATTGATGCTTAGTGCTTCATTGTCCATTCCGATGATCGGATAGCTTGGTCCGTTTTCTTCAAGGTGGACGGTCAATGTCTTATCACCGCTTAAAATAAATGAGGAACCTAGGGTCCGATAGGTATTATTATTGACGGAAGCAAGTTCGCTCACTTGAAAGCATGGGAGGAGGGGATCGACAACGGCCCCATTGACCGATTTATTATAGGCGGTGCTTCCAGTCGGAGTCGCAATGATGATCCCGTCCCCGCGAAAAGTTTCAAAATGGAGTTGATCAATGAAAATATCCATGATGAACGTTTTGGTGATGGAAGACCGGATACTAAGTTCATTAAGGGCGTAAAAGGAGGGCTGATCGTCCAATTGGATAGCGATGGTTGGATATTTACGTACCTCTATTTGCTCTTTTGTCATGGCATCGATCATTTTAGCACTGTCTTCCAAGTGGAAATCGCAATACATATTCAAGTTACCTGTGGTGGAAATGCCCGCATATAAACAGTCATCCCTGAATCCGGTTTTACGGGCTGCCTGCAGGAATGTGCCGTCATCACCGATGCTTACGATGATGTTTGCTTTCGTGAAATCCTGGATGACTTCATACGAATGCTGCTTCGCCAAGTCTGACAAGTATTCTACCTTGCTAATCATCTCTGCATTCGGTGCATGGAAAAAATAAATATTCCTTCGAGTGTTCATCATGTTCCCCCCTAGTATGGTATGGTGATGAAAGGGCTTTCTTTTCTTTCAAGAAGGGAAAGCCGTCAGTACAAAATGAAGCTGCACATTTCGTACACTTTTATATGACATAGTTTATCATGGAATGAAGCATTTTTGTTATTCGTTTGAGGAAGCAGTATCGAAGAAAGAATGATTGACTGGATAGCGAAGCAGTTCCTTTTAGGAAGTGAAAAGCGAATGATGGTATAATTAATTCTCAATAAAAGAAGCGCTCCACAAAGGTGGTCATATGTACCCTGGCCATACAGAGATTCTTGCTGACCTTACAGGTACAGATGACTTTTCGATGATGCTGACCACTCCCAATTTAAAGGGCATCCATTTGACGACTCATATGGGGCTGATCGAAGCTATCGAAAGCATTAATCCTGAGCGGACGTACAGAGTGATTAAGCTTGCACATGAAACGCTGACAAAGGCGGGCTTTCAAAACCAGCATCGCTGTTTGTGGTATAAACCCCCATGCAAGGGAAAATGGCTTATTTGGAAATGGTGAAGAAGAAGAGAAATTAATGCCTGGAATAGAACGGGCACAGGGTGAGGGAATCAATGTAAGCGGGCCGCTTCCGGCAGATACATTGTTCTTCAGGGCCGGCCGTGGAGATTTTGATATTGTCATTGCCTGTTATCATGATCAGGGACATGCCCCCGATCAAGGTCATGGGAATTGAGGCTGGAGTCAATATTACTGTAGGGCTCAAGGGCGGCATAGTCCGAACTTCCGTAGATCATGGGACAGCATTTGATATGGCCGGTAAGAATATCGCTGATGAAAAAAGCATGCTTGCGGCCATTCAGTCAGCAATTGAATTAGCTCCAAAGCAATAAATATAGAAGCTGCCGGGATGAATCCCGGCAGCTTTTTAGTTTGGCTGATTTTTCCGTTTAAAGCATGTACTGCTCCGGCTCAAAATTAGAAACTTGAAGAAAATTTTCTATTTGCATGTATATCATCATCCCTCTTTTGTATAAATAGGAAAGAAAGGTATATGCAAATTGTACAAAATGCACCAATGCATTTCCAATTAGAGGATTATTTGCTACAATTTTATATGTCTTAGTTTATCATGGAATGAAACATTTTCATCATTAGTTCGTATGGTAAGAAGGATACATATATTTAAGGGGGAAAACAGATGAATGGAAAGCGTTGGGCTGCACTTGGAATCGCAGCCGTTTTATTTTTTGTCTCTATTGCTGTTGGGGCGGCTACGACTCTATTTACAGCGGATACGGAAAATATCATTGATGAATTATTTGCTTCCGAAAGTGCATTTTACGAGGAAGTCATAGAAGGTGATGATTACTCAAATGTTATTGCCGTATTTGATGTAGAAGGCACGATTCAAGATACAGGAGAAGCCTCATTACTTAGTTCAGCAACATATAATCACCGTGCCTTCATGGATAAGCTGAAGATGGCAGAGGAAAATGATGATATCAAAGGAATCATCCTTCGGGTCAATTCTCCAGGCGGCGGTGTCGTCGAAAGTGCAGAGATTTATGACAAGATCCTTGATATCAAGAAAGTGAAAAAACCTGTCTATGTTTCCATGGGGTCTATGGCAGCTTCCGGCGGATATTATATTTCTGCACCAGCCGATAAGATATATGCTAGCCCAGAAACGATGACGGGTTCACTTGGCGTCATCATGCATGGGTATAATTACGAGAAGCTGGCCAAGAAATATGGTGTCGAGTTCGAAACCATCAAAAGCGGACCACACAAGGATATTATGAGCCCGACCAGGGAAATGACTGGGGAAGAACGTGAAATACTGCAAAATATGATTAATAATTCTTATGATCAATTTGTAAAAGTCATTGCAGATGGACGCGGTATGACAGAGAAGGAAGTAAGGGAAATTGCCGATGGACGCATTTATGATGGGCGTCAGGCTAAAGAAAACCATCTAATCGATGATTTCGGCCATTTGGATGATGTAATTGCCGCAATGAAAACGGATATCGGTGAAAAGGATGCTCAAGTTATCCGTTATACAGATGAGGCAGGTTTTGGTTCATTATTCAGTATGGGTGCGCAAAAAATGTTGGGAAATGATGTGGAAACGGCAGTCTTGACAAAAGTCCTTTCCTCTTCAAATTCTCCACGCTTAATGTATTTGTATGCGGAATAGGGGGGCTGAAGGATGACGGAACGAAATGAAAACAATGAACAAATCGCTTCATCCAATCTAATGGCAGATCAAGAGGTTCCTGTTCAGCAGGAATTTACACCAGCCAATAAGACCGTGGATGATGACGGAGTCAAGAAAGTGCATTTTGCAGGTTTTTGGATGAGGTTTTGGGCCTATCTAGCCGATCTATTGGTTATCGGAAGTTTGAACCGGATTTTGATTCATCCGATCTTCAAGTTTTATGAAGGGACAGATGATCTCTGGTTTTCCGCCGAGGGCTTCTTAACGGGGGTCGTATTCTTCTTATACTTTGTTTTGATGACCAAATTCTTGAACCAAACCCTTGGCAAGATGATTTTTGGACTGAAAGTCGTGGCATTGAAGGAAGAGAAAAACATTTCATGGGGTACGATATTGTTCAGGGAGCTGATTGGCCGCTATATTTCAAAAGTCACTTGGATTGGCTATCTCTTGGCAGGACTTTTACCGAAGAAACAGGCATTGCATGATGTCTTTGCAGACACGGGCGTTGTGTTGATCAGAAGATGATTTCTTCCATTCATAAATCTGTAAGAGCGGGATTTTCGCTTTTGCAGGTTTATTTTTTTTTGCATATGCCGATAATGATAGGCTGAAGGGGTGTGGGTGCATGAAGTGGCTTTTGTTGATTATAGGTATCCTCATTTTAGTGCTGCTGATTGTTGTTTTCACTAAAGTAAGAGTGTACATCGACTACAAACGTATCCAAACGAATGACCAAATACATATTAAATTATCAGCTTGGTATGGGCTTTTTCACTATACATTCAAGGTTCCGGTCATCAAAATGGAAGATGACTCTGCGGCTATAGTAGTAAAGGAAGAGCAAGAAATGAACGGAAAAACCAAAAAGGAAGAAAAGAAAAAAATCACGGCCGAAGATTTGCGTGACGGATTCGCAGACAGTCTGGAGATGCTTCAGCATATAATCGGATTTCATGGGATTGTCCGTCAATTCACAGGGAAAGTCCAAGTCAAAAAATTCACCTGGCATAGTATGGTCGGTACTAAAAACGCTGCACACACCGGTGTTTTAACTGGAGCATGCTGGGCGCTTAAAGGTTCAATCATCGGGTTGCTGACAACCTATTTCAACTTCCGGATCATGCCCTCCTATTCCATTACACCCGACTTTCAGAGATGGCAGGCAAACACGTCGATTTCCTGCATATTACAATTTAGAATCGGGCAAGCTATGGTGACTGGAATAAAACTGCTTCGTTATAGGAAAGGCGGAAAGCCGCATTTCAAGTCGAGGAAATTAGCGAAGCTATCAGGTGATTCCAATAAACAATCGTTATAGAGGGAGGAATTTAAATGTCAGATCATCCGATCCAAGGTTTAATGAAAGAAGCTATGGAAAATCTGAAAGAAATGGTTGATGTGAACACGATCATCGGGGATCCGGTGGAGACTCCGGATGGAAGTGTCATTTTAACCGTATCCAAAGTGGGATTTGGTTTTGCAGCCGGTGGCAGCGAATTTATGATGGATGGGAACCATCAAGGACAGCAAGGTGGTTCCAAGCAGCCTTTTGGCGGCGGTAGCGGCGGTGGGGTTTCCATAACACCAATTGCCTTTTTGATTGTCGGTTCCCATGGGGTGAAAATGATTCACCTGGATGAAGGGACACATCTTCTCGAAAAAATGATGGATTTAGCTCCTCAAGTCGTCGATAAAATTCAGTCCATGCTATCCAAGAAAGACAGTAATCAAAAGCAAGGCAGTAATCAAGGCGGCAGTCAACCAGCTGTAAAGAGATATCAAGAACCAAAACAGGATATAGATTTCTAACTGTGACTCGGCACCCGCCGAGTTTTCTTTTTGCTGCAGTATTTCATCAACATAAAAGCATGTATGTAATGTACAAGCACCATTCACATTTCCTAATTCAATTTATTGCAAAATTCCGGTAAAACAAATATGATTATGCTTGTACATATAGCAGAAAAGGGAGGAATTATTAATGGCTTCAGTTACATTTAAAAACAACCCGATCACTTTAGTGGGACAAGAACTAAAAGTTGGGGACAAAGCACCTGATTTTACAGTATTGGCTAATGACTTATCACCGGTTACATTAAGCGACTCCAAAGGTTCTGTCCGCATTATCAGCGTGGTTCCATCTGTGGATACAGGTGTATGTGATGCACAGACACGTAAATTCAATGAAGAAGCGGCAAAATTGGATAATGTGAAAGTACTGACGATCAGTAACGATCTTCCTTTCGCGCAAAAACGCTGGTGTGCTGCAAGCGGCTTGGACAATGTTCAAGTGCTTTCCGATCACCGTGACCTTTCATTCGGTGAAGCATATGGTGTTGTCATGCAGGAACTTCGTCTATTGGCCCGCTCTGTATTCGTAGTGAACAGCTCTGATGAAATCACATATGTAGAATATGTGAGTGAAGGTACCAACCATCCAAATTACGAAGGTGCAATCGAAGCGGCTAAAGCGGCAAAATAAGATGCAATCCTAAGAAACCGGGCGCTATGTACCCGGTTTTTTGTTTTAACTTTATTTAACGGATGTTATTCATGCCTGATTTTCAATGGAGCTGTGTATATTAAACTTTGAGTGCCGACCAATACAGTTCGTTTCTAATACACTATTTTTATCATTATATGCTTGATTTAGTTATGGCTCCAAACTCGGACCATTCAGTGGTAAAACAATTTTGCCAGACCACTCTTGACCATTAGGTGTACCAACTTTTATGTCAATTTCATTAGGCCACGACGGCATTTGTCTTTGATGATGTCCTGGAATAAACCCCGCTTGTTGCCCTGCTCGATATCCATCCCTATACCCTTGTCGATAACCTTGTCGATATCCTTGTCTAAACCCTTCTTGAAACCCTTGTTGTTGCCTGTTAATTTCATCTGCTGACTGTGTATCATGTTGCTGATTTATCGGATTAACCTGCCCATGATAGTATTGATATTGATTATCCATCATAATCACCACCTCATGTATGGTATTCTGTTTGGGCATTCATTGAGCCTTTCCAAGTAATAAAAAATACAGGGCAGCAACCCTGTATTTCATTTTGTAGACAAAAGGGCTTCGGAAAACGTAACTATGCGCGTGCCCTACGTTACAATCAACTTCCAAATTCCACACCCTGTATTTAATTTACCTTTTAATTACTCGTGGTTGAAATTTTGAAAAAAGAGTGCGCGCAAGATTCCATATATGTAACTTTCAAATCGAAAAACAGTATGTTAAACAAACGAAGAATGATAAGCAGGACGTACGGCTTGTATCTCATTCTTCTTACCTTTAAAATAGGGACAGAAGCAAACAGGAGGAATTAATAAGTGAAGTCTACCCCAGTTGAACAATTATTTTATGAATTTGATGAAACAGCCCAAATATTGCAAAGTGAACTTTCATGTACGTATCTGGATGCCCTGGGTGAAACGGGCGAGAATTTCTTCCAAGGGAAAGTCCTGCAGGAGGAAATCAGTGAAGTATCGAAGAAAAGGTTAGTGAAGCATTATGCAGATTTTTCACCGGAGAAATATGAGAAGGAAGCAATCCGTAAAGCGTATCAGCTTGCTATTTTAAAAGGCATGCAGCAGAGCGTTCAGCCGAATCATCATATGACCCCTGATGCAGTCGGCATGTTCGTCAGCTATTTAGTCGGTAAATTCACCAAGAATCAAAAAGAGATAGTCATGCTCGATCCTGCCATTGGAACGGGGAATTTACTATTTGCGATCTTGAATCAACTTACTGATAAAAACATCGCTTCATATGGTGTCGAGATTGATGAAACCTTGATCAGGCTTGCATACGCGGGTGCCAACCTGCAAGAACATCCGATGGAATTTTTCAACCAGGACAGCTTGGAGCCGCTTTTCATCGATCCTTCAGATGTTGTGGTCAGTGATTTGCCGATAGGTTATTACCCGAATGATGTTCGTGCAGCTGAGTATGAATTGAAGGCCGATAAAGGACATTCGTATGCACATCATTTGTTTATTGAACAAGGTGTTAAACACGCGAAGGATGGCGGACACCTATTCTTCATTGTCCCGAATAACCTGTTCGTCTCGGAGGAAGCTCCGAAACTCAATGATTTCCTGAAGAAGCATACACATATCCAAGGGATGGTGCAACTGCCGCTTTCCATGTTTAAGAGCGAAGCGGCTGCGAAAAGCATCCTGATCCTCCAAAAGAAAAAAGAGGGTATCGAAGCACCGAAGAAGGCATTGCTCGTACAACTTCCGAAGTTGTCGGATTTCGAAGCGACCAGGTCTGTCATGCAACAGATGGACGATTGGTTTAAAGAGGAAAAATAGTCAATGAAAGCTGATGCCGCAGGCATTGGCTTTCTTTTTTTTTTGAAAGAGTGATTATTTGCAATTTTTTATTATTATTTGGTTGAATCCGCTTGCCATGATAAGATTGTACAATACACTGCACGTTTCGTTTGGATGAACATTGGAGGAACTAGCATAGAGTAAAGGAGCAGGATGGATGTCAAAAATCATGGCTATTAATGCGGGCAGCTCATCATTGAAGTTTCAGCTTTTTGAGATGCCAAGTGAAAAAGTAATGACAAAAGGTCTTGTAGAAAGAATCGGCTTGAAAAATTCCGCATTTACCTTAAGCGTCGAAGGCGAAAAGGTTTCTGAAACGATGGATATACCCAATCATGAAATAGCTGTAGGGCTTTTATTGAAAAAGCTGATTGACCATCGCATCGTTGACTCCTTAGAAGAAATAGATGGCGTAGGGCATCGGGTGGTGCATGGCGGTGAGATATTCACGGACTCGGTCTTGATTACGGAAGACGTAATAGAGGAAATCGAAAAGCTTTCCGAGTTGGCGCCCCTTCATAATCCCGCCAATATCACCGGAATCAAAGCCTTCAGGCGAATACTGGATGATGTGCCAGCGGTTGCGGTATTCGACACTGCCTTCCATCAAACGATGGCGGCAAGTTCCTATTTGTACAGCTTACCTCTTGAATATTATGAAGATTACGGAATAAGGAAGTATGGGTTTCATGGCACTTCACATAAATATGTATCGCAGCGGGCTGCCGAAATGATTGGCCGCCCAATTGAACAGCTTCGATTGATATCGTGCCATTTAGGGAATGGTGCAAGCATTACGGCCATAAAGGGCGGCAAATCAATTGATACATCAATGGGGTTTACACCATTGGCCGGTGTTACTATGGGAACGCGTTCAGGGAACATCGACCCTGCACTGATTCCTTATATCATGGAAAAGACGGGAAAAACAGCAGATGAAGTTCTGGATGTCCTGAATAAGAAAAGCGGCATTCTGGCCCTTTCCGGATTTTCCAGCGACCTGCGCGATATTCAAGTTGAAGCGGATAAAGGCAATGAGCGGGCTGAACTCGCACTTAAAGTGTTCGCAGACCGGATTCACAAGTACATAGGCTCCTATTCAGCTAAAATGGGAGGTGTGGACGGCATCATTTTTACAGCGGGCATCGGTGAAAACAGTCAAACTATTAGGGGGCGAATCTTGGAGGGGCTTGAATACATGGGGGTATATTGGGATAAGGATCTCAATCGCACCTCGGGTAAGGAAGCATTCATCAATGCACCCTATTCCCCTGTGAAAGTCATGGTCATCCCCACTAATGAAGAAATCATGATTGTCAGGGATACCATGAAAATAGCTTTGTGCGAAACTTGGAAAACATGACTTCCTGTTTTATAATGACCCCCTTATCTCTCTGGTAAGGGGTCTTTCCCATGAAATTTCATTCTCAAAATCCGCCTTCCCATGGATTTTATCTCCATGCAAACCGATCCCCTTGAACGCTGGGTCGCCATCATCTATTCTTTGAAAACCTTTTCTCTATGTTATACTTAAGGGAGAATCCACCAATTCTGTACATAGGAGGCTTGATGCATGGAATTCACGAACCGGGAAATGAAACTTTTGAATGAAATTAGTGAATGGCAGGAAAAACTTTATCAATATGAGCCAACGGATCTGGCTGCATTGTATGATAAATGGTTGGAGCAGGGGTTTGCCCTGCTTCCGGAAAACATCCAACAACAGTTTTTTGACAAGCTTGATACTTGGCTTTTTCATTTGCATGCCATGGTTCAGAGCTCACAAGTTCAAATAGATGCAAGAGAGCGGATTTTAGCATCTGCGCGCGTGTTTAATGAAGAAATCGAAACGTTGAGTGATTTGAAACACTTATCGATCGATCAGTTGAATTACATAGCCAATCAGCATATCGCTAAGCATCGCTTATATTCATTTGCACAAGGCGGGATGAGCGGATCAGGAGGCCTGCTTCTGCTAGGGAGCGATATTCCGGCCATGACGGTCATCAATGTCAGGATCGTACAGCTGATTGCGATGTCTTATGGTGTTGAGGTGAATACACCGTTTGAAATGATGCTGGCCCTTAAGGTATTCAATGCAGGAGCGATGCCAAAGAGGCTCCAAGGAATAGCTTGGGAAGAATTGATCCGCGAGGTCCAGACCGCAGAAGATGACTATTTTTATTTAGGAATCGAAGAACTGACAAACCCTACCTGGATGGAACAGCCGCTGAAGCAGCTGTTGAAAGCATTATCCATTACTGTTTTCCGAAAAAAACTGGTTCGGGGCATACCGGTCATCAGCATGGTCATAGGGGCTGGGTCCAATTATCAAATGACCCGGAGTGTCAGTGAATTTGCCCAGAAGTTCTATCAGTACCGTTATTTACTTGAGAAGAAGGCTGATGAAGAATGAGTGTCAAGAATCATAAAAACGCCATCACGGAGGCAGTTCGCTGCATGGTGATAACCGTCAGCGATACGCGAAATGAAGAAATGGATAAAAGCGGAGCACTGATGATGGAATTGCTGAAGTCGAAAGGGCATGAAGTGACGGATTATGTAATCGTTAAAGATGAGCGGAAAGCGATTCAGGATGCGGTCAATTCCGGTAGCCAAAGCAGCACGGTCGATGTCATATTAACAAATGGAGGCACTGGCATCGCCAATAGGGATGTGACGATCGAGGCGGTCAAAGAGTTGATGACCAAGGAAATTCCCGGTTTTGGCGAGATTTTTCGAATGCTCAGCTATCATGAGGATATCGGGTCTGCCGCCATTCTATCCAGGGCGATTGCCGGAGTCGTGAACAACAAAGCGGTTTTTTCCACCCCGGGCTCTTCAGGGGCGGTTAGGCTTGCGATGAATAAATTGATTCTCCCGGAATTGGGACATGTCGTTGGTGAACTTCGCAAGGATTTATAAGAGGGATGCAAAAAAAGCCACAGTTTTAAACTATGGCTTTTTTTGCATGGAATAGGCCTTAATTATGCATCTTTTCAGTTACGCCTTGATTGGCACGATACCATAGCCATAAATCATTGATGATGGAAGCAAGTTCCGCAATTTCGGAATTGAGCTGGCATGATTTGGTGAAATTACTCTCATCGGAGAGCTGAAGCTGCTTTCGGTTAATGGTGGATTCCAGTTCCTTGATGCGGTCCGGGATGCTTCCCCGGATATTCTCCCAAAGTACGAGTATTTGCTGTTGCTCGCCTTTTGTATAATCATCCCACTCCAGATTCAAATCGGGAATTGAGATGCCAAGCCGTTCATCATAGATAAATAGTTCTTTCATATGCCCTCCGCTTTTCGATTTATCATACTCCTAGTTTACTATATTCTCGCGGAAGCATCCAATGTGTAAATTCCTTGAAAATATTAGCGGATTATTTAGCGAAATCTTTAAAATACCCCTTGTATTCCTTTAATAAAGATGATAAAGTACTAATCATAGATTGAATAAAAATAACAAACGATGAATTTTTATTCATACGAAAGGACGATGAAAATGAAAAATCAAAAAGTTGTTTTAGCATATTCCGGAGGTTTGGATACTTCCGTTGCAATTAAATGGTTACAAGATCAAGGGTACGAAGTTGTGGCATGCTGCTTGGATGTCGGTGAAGGGAAAGATTTGGACTTCATTAAAGAAAAAGCGATCACTGTCGGTGCGGTAAGTTCCTATGTCATTGATGCGAAGGACGAATTCGCTGATGAATTCGCATTGACGGCTCTTCAGGCACATACTTTGTATGAAGGGAAATATCCATTGATATCAGCTTTATCACGTCCGCTGATCGCGAAAAAATTAGTGGAAGTGGCTGAAGCGGAAAACGCGGTAGCCGTTGCGCACGGTTGTACGGGAAAAGGAAATGACCAAGTGCGTTTCGAAGTATCCATCTCCGCCTTGAACCCTAATTTGCAAGTTCTTGCACCTGTTCGTGACTGGAAATGGTCTCGTGAAGAGGAGATTGAATATGCAGCGGAAAATGGCATTCCCGTTCCGATTGGCATGGCGAGTCCATTCTCGATTGACCAAAACCTTTGGGGAAGAAGTAACGAATGTGGAATCCTGGAAGATCCATGGGCAGCTCCGCCGGAAGAGGCATATGATTTGACTGCAAGCCTTGAAAGTACGCCAGATACAGCTGATATCATTGAAATTGGTTTTGAACAAGGTGTGCCGGTTACATTGAATGATAAAAACTATAAATTGGCTGACCTGATCGTCGAGTTGAATCAAATTGCCGGCAAGCACGGAGTTGGACGTATCGATCACGTTGAAAATAGATTAGTAGGAATCAAATCGCGTGAAGTCTATGAAGCTCCTGGTGCAATGACATTGATAGCTGCACACAAAGAACTTGAAGATATCACGCTAGTAAAAGAATTGGCTCACTTCAAACCGGTTATCGAGAAGAAAATGACTGAATTGATTTATGAAGGGCTTTGGTTCTCTCCGCTTCAAAAAGCGTTGGCTGCATTCCTGAAAGAAACACAAGTGAATGTAACGGGTACGGTACGTGTGAAACTATTCAAAGGTCATGCGATTGTTGAAGGAAGAAAATCCGAGTACTCCCTATATGACGAAAAATTGGCTACTTATACAAAAGCGGACGAATTCGATCATGATGCAGCAGTTGGATTCATTAAGTTATGGGGACTTCCAACGAAAGTGAACAGCATGGTCACTAACAAGAAGGTGACAGTGTGAGCAGCAAGCTTTGGGGAGGAAGATTCACAAAATCTGCCGAAGAATGGGTAGATGAGTTTGGAGCTTCCATTTCCTTTGACCAGGAACTTGTCCTTGAAGATATTCAAGGCAGTTTAGCTCATGTAACCATGTTAAAGAAATGCAGCATTTTACCTGAAGAAGATGCGGATCAGATCATTGCGGGTCTGAAAACTTTACAGGAAAAAGCTGAGAAGGGTGAATTGACTTTTAAGGTTGAGATGGAAGATATCCATCTTAACCTGGAAAGTATGCTAATAAGCGAAATCGGTCCAGTTGGCGGAAAGCTTCATACAGGAAGAAGCCGTAATGACCAAGTTGCAACCGACCTTCATTTGTATATGCGTAACCAAACGAAAGTGATTCTGGAACTCATCAATGATTTGCAAATGGCGATTTTGGGACAATCCAAGAAAAATGTGGAAACACTAATTCCAGGTTATACACATTTGCAGAGAGCACAGCCCATTTCATTTGCCCACCACTTAATGGCTTATTTTTGGATGCTTGAGCGTGATAAGCAGCGCTTCAACGAGAGTTTCAAAAGGATTAACATCTCTCCATTGGGTGCCGGGGCATTAGCTGGGACTACTTTCCCGATTGACCGTGCCCTCAGTGCCGAGTTATTGGGGTTTGAGGGAATTTACGAAAACAGCCTTGATGCGGTGAGTGATCGTGATTTTGCCATTGAATTCATGAGCAACAGTGCGACAATGATGATGCATTTATCCCGTTTCAGCGAAGAAATCATTCTCTGGTCAAGCCAGGAATTCCAATTCATTGAATTGGATGATGCGTTTTCCACGGGAAGCAGCATCATGCCGCAAAAGAAAAACCCTGATATGGCGGAATTGATCCGTGGTAAAACAGGACGGGTTTATGGGAACCTAACGGGGTTATTAACTGTTTTGAAAGGACTGCCGCTTGCTTATAACAAAGATATGCAAGAAGATAAAGAAGGCGTTTTTGATACGGTTAAGACCATTGTTGGTTCACTTAAAATATTTGCCGGCATGATTTCAACGATGAAAGTGAAAACGGACGTAATGGAAAAAGCAACAAAAAATGACTTCTCGAATGCGACGGAATTAGCTGATTACCTGGCTTCGAAGGGTATGCCTTTCCGTAAGGCGCACGAAGTGGTCGGGAAGCTTGTATTGTTCTGTGTCCAGAATGGCTGCTATTTAGTGGACCTAAGCATTGAACAATTCCAGGAAGCTTCCGATTTGTTTGAACAGGATATTTATGATGCATTAAATCCTTATGAGGCCGTTAAACGCCGTAACAGTGCGGGCGGTACAGGTTTTGCCCAAGTATTGCTGGCTATTGAAAAAGCGGAAAAACTTGTAAGTGAATAACAGGAAAAAGCTCGTTCACCAATTTGGCGAACGAGCTTTTTATCATTTTCTTTTATCAATTCGTACGCACGACCATTACATCACAGTTTGAATGGCGAACGATGCCTTCCGACACGCTGCCGATGAGGAATCGTTCGACTGCATTTAGGCCTGTTGCACCGCAAACAATTAAATCGATTGAATGCTTTTTCGCTAAATCCCTTGGAATTTGAACTTTAGGAGAACCATATGCAACTTCTGTTTGGACCTTTGCAATCCCGGAGGCAATGGCTTCCGTTTTATACTTGTCCAATAGCTCATTGGCAAAGGTTTCAGAGTGATCACGGATAGTCATATCATAAGCTTCGACAGTAGGGAAATTCCTTGTATCCACGATATGTGTGAGCACAAGGGTAGCGTCACTGAGTTTTGCTAAATAGATTGCCTTTTTTAGGGCCCACTCTGCTTCTTCCGAACCGTCCACTGCTACAAGAATATTTTTATAATCTATACTATTCAAGTGAATCTCCTCCTTCTATTATATTCCCATTATACTATGTTTTACCTAATGGATCTGATTTCAATTGTAACAAATTAGCAAATGTTTTAGCCAATAATCTGGAAATCGCAATATGGAAAAATGATTCAAACCTTATTATGTGATGTGAAAAATATAATGAAATATATCAAAGCATGCAAAAGCAAGTATAAATATAATGCATAGTTTAATATTCTTGAGAACAGCATAATGAAGGAAAATCAAAATTAGATTTATAGTCATAACAAGCCTGTGCTTTACTCTTCTATTTTATTGTATTTTTAAGTTAGGGGTAAATGAATATGAATCAAGGTTCACCACTGAAAGATGGTTAAATGATGATGAAGGAAAAGTATATCTGGTTGATGACTTAATGAATGAACATGAATTGATAGGCAAGACAAAAGAAGAAGTGATCACGCTTTTAGGGTCCCCAACAGAAACGGAATATTTTAAAGAGAAAGATAATGTTGTTTATTTTCTTGGTGCCGAGAGGGGAATCATAAGAATAGATAGTGAATGGCTGGTCATTTGGTTTGACGGCAGTGATAGAGCAGTGAAACTTGAACTGCGGACCGATTAGCTAAAATGAGTTTTGAATAATAAATACCCCCGTCTTAAATGAAGGCGGGGGTATCCGGGTTTCGATATATTAAATGGTAACAGATCATCACTTTATGATTTGCAGGCTCTTCGGGAATTTGGTCAAAACTTCACAGCCGGTATCGGTGATCAGTAGATCATCTTCAATCCTGACGCCGGCAACATTTGGAACATATATGCCAGGTTCGATGGTATAAACCATTCCGGATTGAAGTTCAAGCGAATTCGTTTCAGTCAAGGATGGATACTCATGGACGCTGATCCCAAGTCCGTGCCCGAGCCTGTGCGGGAAGAATTCACCGTATCCTTTATTCCTGATGATGTTTCTGGCAGTCAAGTCTATCTCGGAACAGGATACACCAGGTTTACTGGCTGCCACGGCAGCTTCTTGTGCTTTAAGTACAGTTTCGTATATTTCTGCCTGTTTATCATTGATATCTCCGTAAGCAACCGTTCTAGTGATGTCAGAGCAGTACCCTTCATGAACGACGCCCAGGTCAAAGAGGACAAGGTCGCCGCGCTGAACCTTCGTATTCCCGGGTGTACCATGAGGGGAAGCGCCATTTTTACCAGTCAGGACCATGGTGGAAAAAGACATTTGGCTGACGCCGGCCTTTTTCAATTCGTATTCTATCGCTGCAAGGATTTCCATTTCCGTTTTACCCTCATGAATTTCGCTGACACCCACTTCGATCGCAAAGTCGGCAAGTCGGCATGCTTCACGGATTTTGACCATTTCATCTTCCGATTTGATCATTCGCATCCTTTGAAGTTTTTCTTCTGCGGAAACGAGCTTTGGTGCTCCGAAGTATTGTTGGACCTTTTCATAACGTTCTACATTCATATGCTCTTTTTCAATGGCCATTGTATTAATGGTCAACCCGCGACTCTTCACTGCTTGCTTCACTTTTTCCCAAGGATTTTCAATGTCGGTGTAACCGATGATATCTCCAGCCCATCCAGCCTGTTTAGCATCCGGGACTTCCATCTGCGGGCAGACAAGGAATGGGTCGGCATTTGCAAAAGTCGCAAGTGCTAGCAGTCTTTCATGAGGATCACTATAAAAACCGCTCAAATAGAAGATGCTCTCTGTAGATGTAAGTAAAGCGGCTTCTGCCTCATTGGCCTGTAACCAATTTTGTAGTTCTGTCAAACGTTCATTCATGACGATACCTCCATTAATAAGATATAATTACCTTAGCAATATTTAAAAGTATAGTAAATGGGAAAGGCCTAAGAAAGCTACTAAATAAATTGTGGGTATGGGAAGGGAGCATCAAAAATGAAAGTATCTTTTCATGGACATGCAGTTGTAAAAATCGAAACGAATGGTAAAACGATTTTAATCGATCCATTCATTACTGGAAACGAATTGACCGATTTGAAGGTAGAAGATGTGAAACCGGATGTGATTATCTTAACACATGGCCATAATGACCACGTCGGTGATACGGTTGAATTGGCCAAAAGGCATGATGCACTTGTCATCGGCATTGCAGAAATTGCCGACTACCTGGGTGCTCAAGGGGTTAGGACCCACGGGATGAGCATCGGCGGAGCTTTCGAGTTCGATTTTGGAAAAGTGAAACTGACGCCAGCTTTCCATGGAACGGGATTCAATAACGGAGAGGGGCAAATCATTTATTTAGGAATGCCTGCTGGCATATTGCTTATGTTAGAAGGGAAAACGATTTATCACGCAGGGGATACAGCGGTATTTTCCGATATGAAACTGATTGGGGAGAGACATCCGATTGACTTGGCATTCTTGCCAATCGGCGACAATTACACCATGGGGCCTGAAGATGCAGCACTTGCTGCGAAATTCCTTCAAGCCAAACAAGTCGTACCGATTCATTACAATACTTTCCCTGTCATCAAACAGGATCCTGACAAATTCATCGACTTGCTTGAAGAGGGAAATGGACTGATCATGGAAGCCGGGGATGAAATAGAATTTTAATAGGAGCGGGAGCCTGCAATGGCTTCCGTTTTTTTGTGTAACGTGTTGGCATAGCCGACCGAATTGACTGATCTCCGTGCATCATTGCCTTTTACGCAGATTTCCAGAAATGGAAAGTAAAGTCTCGTTCTGCAGCCAAGTCTTTTTTCCTTTCACAGGCATAAAATGAATAAATGAGAAAAAAGGGGGGATTGGATGAAACAGAGATTATTGCTGTGTTTGCTTTTATGCGGTGTGATGCTGTATTATGCCGTGCCGCGTTTGTCGTTGGAAAGTGGCGGTCTGGAGAGTCTGTTTGCTGGATCCTGGCTGTTGTTTGCATTGTTGGCGGTAGCTGGAAACTTGACGGGCATACTATATTCTCCTAAGAAACAAAAGGTAAAACGCAAGCTGGAATACAAAAGGTTGCGTCAATACT
The DNA here is from genome assembly GCF_018613275.1 of Bacillus sp. ISL-4. Taxonomy (NCBI): domain Bacteria; kingdom Bacillati; phylum Bacillota; class Bacilli; order Caryophanales; family Bacillaceae; genus Bacillus; species Bacillus sp. ISL-4. The sequence continues at coordinate 97,806 of NZ_JAGGQN010000013.1, read as the reverse complement.
AGTAGTTGTTTGATAAACTAGGCTCTTTGACCTTATAATGGAGAATAGGAATACCGTGAAAAGGGTGAAGCGCTTGGCTACAAAGCATGAACAAATATTAAAACATATCGATGGGCTCCCTGTTGGCGAAAAGATTTCCGTCCGTCAAATTGCGAAAGCATTGAATGTTAGTGAAGGTACGGCATACCGGGCAATTAAAGAGGCGGAGAACCAGGGCTACGTGAGCTCGATTGAGCGGGTAGGCACGATCCGTATTGAGAAAAAGAAAAAAGAGAATATTGAAAAGCTCACTTTCGCAGAAGTAGTCAATATTGTTGACGGACAAGTTCTTGGTGGGAAAACGGGACTTCATAAGACATTAAATAAATTCGTCATCGGGGCGATGAAGCTGGATGCCATGATGAGATATACAGGGGCAGGAAACCTGCTGATCGTCGGGAACCGTACACAGGCCCACGAGCACGCGTTAAAAGCGGGTGCAGCGGTGCTGATCACCGGGGGATTCGATACGGAGGAGCCCGTTAAAAGGTTAGCCGATGAATTGGAGATGCCAGTCATCTCGACGAGTTACGATACGTTTACCGTCGCAACGATGATCAATCGGGCGATCTATGACCAATTGATCAAAAAGGAAATCTTGCTGGTGGAGGATATTTTGACACCCGTACAGGAAACGACCTTTTTGACTGTGGGTGACCGGGTTCAGACTTGGCATGAACTGAATCAGGAATCCGGGCATAGCCGTTTCCCTGTTGTCGATGACAATATGAAGGTTCAAGGAATGGTCACATCAAAAGATATCATCGGACAGGAAGAGCTGACGCTCATTGATAAGGTGATGACGAAAAACCCGATGACCGTAGGCGATAAAATGAGTGTGGCATCTTCTGCACATATGATGGTTTGGGAAGGGATTGAGTTAATCCCGGTCGTGAATGACAGCCATATCCTAAAGGGAATCGTGAGCAGGCAGGATGTGCTGAAGGCACTGCAAATGAGTCAAAGGCAGCCACAGGTCGGCGAAACGATCGACGATACGATTACAAGCCAGCTTGTGATGACTTCGAATCGTGGCAAGGGCGAGGAAGTGTATAACTATGGCGTCACTCCGCAGATGACCAATTACCTTGGGACCATTTCAAGCGGTGTGTTCACGACATTGGTCACCGACTCAGCAAACCGTGCACTTCGAAGCTATAAGCGCGGTGACTTGGTCGTGGAAAACATGACGATCTACTTCATCAAGCCAGTCCAGATCGACAGTACGCTTGAAATCCATCCGCGTGTGCTTGATGTAGGACGTAAATTCGGAAAAGTGGATGTCGAGGTGTTTAACCAAGGCAAACTTGTCGGCAAGGCGATGTTGACTTGCCAATTGCTGGACCGATCATGAGAAATAAAAAGGATAATCGAAATTCGATTATCCTTTTTGGTTTGCAGCTTCTTCGATTGCATGCGGCAAATAAAACTTATACATTTTATAGCCGCCCCAAACACTGAATAGGCCAACGAAGATGAAAACGGCAGCAATGATATAAGTGATGGTCGTGTGGAACAGAAAAAGCTGATTGATTCCGAATAGTGCGACAAACGCACCGAGGGCGATGGAAGACTTCCCAGAAATCCACTTTTTCTCCATCGGCAACCTGGTTCGGACCGATTTGATTTTATAAAACAGATAGACCCCTAGCGAAAGAACGATCAAGGTGACAAGAATAGGCATCGGTTGAAATTCCCCCAATTTAACATATGTACCTTTTTATTGTAGCGGGAAATGAAAGAGAATGCCACAGTAAACAAGATGAGTCTTCCTATTTCCCCAATTTTTTGATTAAATAAAATATATCATCTTTATAAGGCTCGATAATACATATGTTAAGGGGAGATCTAAATGAAAGCTGAAATATTAGCAGATATAAAGCGTTATGATACTATCATTCTCCATCGTCATGTCCGTCCAGATCCGGACGCTTATGGTTCACAGGGGGGATTGGCGGAAATCCTGAAAGCATCTTTCCCAGAAAAGCGAATTTTTACGGTCGGGAAAGAAGAACCGTCTTTGAATTACTTAAGAAGGCTCGATGTGATTTCTGATGAAACATATCAAGGTGCTCTGGTCATCGTTTGTGATACCGCAAATACGGACCGGATTTGTGATGCAAGGTACACGACGGGTGATAAACTGATTAAGATCGATCATCATCCTAATGAAGATCCATATGGGGATATGCGTTGGGTCGATACATCGGCAAGTTCAGCAAGTGAAATGATTTATGAATTTTACCAGTTCGGTAAAGAACAGGGCTTGAAGATGAGTGATGAAGCGGCACGTCTTATATATGCAGGCATTGTTGGCGATACAGGTCGTTTCCTATTCCAGAATACGACTGAAAAGACATTTGCCTATGCCAGTGAATTGATTAACTATTCGTTCTCCCGCCCGCAGTTATATCAGGGGATGTATGACGTCGAGGAAAGCATAGTCCGGTTGAATGGCTATGTGCTGCAGCATTTTGAAATCCTTCCATATGGCACAGGGAAAATGATCATCACAAAAGATATACTTGAACAATTCCAGGCTTCTACATCTGAGGCATCTCAGCTCGTTTCCTCGCTAGGTTCGATTAAAAATGTTAAGTCATGGGTCTTTTTCATTGAAGAGGATAAAGAAATCAGAGTCCGTTTCCGTTCTAAAGGACCGATCATCAATACGATTGCCCGTAAATATAACGGAGGAGGCCACCCGCTTGCAGCAGGGGCTTCGATTCATTCTTGGGATGTAGTGGATAACATCCTTGCTGACATGGAAGAGTTGAATAAATCGGAATGAAAAAACTTAAAGACCAAATCGCATATGATTTGGTCTTTAAATTTAGTGGATATTATTAAGAAGTAGTCCTTTTTAGTTTGATTTCAATATTCATTTTCGTATAAAACATGATCTCGACGACTTCAAGTCGATAGCGTTTTTTATTGATGGTAACGATCTTATTTTCGATGGATTTTTTCAAAAGCAGCTTTCCGTCATAGACACTGGCGACATCTTTGGCAAGAAGAGAGGAAAGGTCGTCCTCGATCACATCCTCGGCTTCTGCAATACTCAGCCGATCCAGACTGTATTTTTCATTCGTAATGGTTACTTCCACTTCCTGAATCGTCAATATCTCCTCGTTTTTCTGGTTCAATTTTTTATAATCCTGCTCCCAAATTGCGATTTTCCCGTTTAAATCCTGAATCACTTCACTTTGTTCGTGAAGGGTCCGGATCTGCTTCTCCTGCTGGACACCATGCATATAAAAGAAAAGCACCCAACTGATCAATCCGCCAAGTGCAGCTCCGGCAAAGAAACGCTGCCAGGTGGGAGACCGGTGATAGGGAGGAATCCTCATGATGAAATATGCTCCTGCGTGAACCAGTTTATGATCAGTGCTCCTGTCTGTGCTCCGCCAAGTGCAGATAGAATCAATAGGACCTGCTTGACTATATCCTTCGTTTCCCCGTGGAAAATACCGCGTTCGAAATTATAAACCATATCAAAAGTTCCCCCGATTGCAGCGACAATCGCCCAAATACGAAGGCTGTCCGAAAGCCGGAATACAGTCGTCATCGGGGCTTGTCCAGTAAAAAAAGCGGCGAGGCCCCCGATTATCGAGCCGCCAAGCAATACGCCAAGCGATATGAAAAAGCTGTTGATGAAGGCTGGAACAAAGGCTTCATTCATATATCATCATCCTTTTTTTCTTGATATTCTTCTATTCCATTTATATGGGAAGTTCAGAGGTAATATGATAGTCGTCGGAAATCAGTAAGTTAAATTGCATTGGTAATGAGAACATATTTTCTTTTTTTGAAATAAACACTATAATGAAAAGAAACATGCCTTACAAAGGTGGGAGAAAAAACGTGTATACTCATCTCCATATTCAGAGCGGATACAGCCTGCTGACAAGTACGGTGAAGATCACTGAACTTGTGGCCAAAGCGAAAGCGGATGGCTGTACAAGTCTTGCCTTAACCGATCGAAATGTTATGTACGGTTCGGTCTATTTTTATAAAGAATGCAAGAGACAGGGGATAAAGCCGATCATCGGCATACTTGCAGATATCCTTGATGAACGGGATTCGCCACATGGACTTCTTTTATTGGCAAAAAGTCTACAAGGATATCAAAACCTGCTTAAAATAAGCAGTGCCATAAAAACGAAATCCCCGTCAGGCATTCCAATGAATTGGCTTAAAGCCTATTCCCGGGGCTTGATAGCAATCACACCGGGTGCGGAGGGGCAAATAGAAACGCTATTGAGAGAAGAAAATCCTGAGGAGGCCAAACAGGCAGCGGGGCGATTTCTGCAAATTTTTGGTCATGATAACTTTTATGTATCCATACAGAGACTTTCGATCGCGAATGAGGAAAAAGGCAACGAAGCTATAAGTCAGTTGGCGAGAGATTTAGAGATAAAGATTGTCGCGACGAATCCAGTCTATTATTTGAACGAAAGCGATGCACTCGCTCAAGAAGTCCTATTGGCAATTGGAAATGGCGACAAGCTGGCGGATGAGACGCATACGGTTCTTGAATCCGGTCAATTTTATTTGAAAAGCCGGGCCCAGATGGCAGAACTATTTCATGACAGACCGGATGCACTCGAAAATACACTGCATATTGCCGCGCAATGCAATCTGGAGATTCCATTTCACCGTTCACTGCTTCCTAAGTACCCTACTGAAGATGGAGTCACAGCAGAGGAAATGCTCGAAGCCATCTGTTTCCAAGGGCTGAAGAAAAGATTGCCCGAGCCATCCATTCATTATGAAGAACGCCTGCGATATGAATTGGATATCATCACCAAGATGAAATTCAGCGATTACTTTTTGATTGTTTGGGATTTCATGAAATTCGCTAAGGACCATCAAATCCTGACAGGTCCTGGAAGGGGGTCGGCCGCCGGATCGATGGTCGCTTATGTGCTGTCGATAACGGATGTCGATCCAATCGAACATTCCTTGCTGTTCGAGCGCTTCCTGAATCCGGAACGTGTCTCGATGCCGGATATCGACATTGACTTTCCGGATAACCGCCGTGAAGAAGTGATTGCCTATGTCGCAAAGAAGTACGGGGAACTTCATGTAGCACAAATCATTACATTCGGAACATTGGCTGCCAAAGCTGCGTTAAGGGACACAGGGCGTGTTTTCGGCTTGAATTCAAAGGAACAGGAAGCGGTATCGAAAATGATTCCAGGCCGCCTGGGCATCACGCTTCCCGAGGCTTTCAAGGAATCGAAAAGGCTCAGGGAATTCGTTAATGAGAGTGACCTGAATCAAAAACTTTTTCAAACCGCTTTATTGCTTGAAGGTCTGCCTCGCCATGCTTCGACACATGCCGCCGGCGTCGTCATCAGCGATCAGGCACTGACCGAGCATATTCCGATTCAGGGGGGGCATGAAGGCATCCATCTGACTCAATATCCAATGGACCTTCTCGAAGAACTGGGACTTCTTAAAATGGATTTTCTTGGACTCCGCAATTTAACGCTCATCGATAATATTTTAAATAACATCAAAAAAGGAACGGGGAAAAAGCTCGACTTGTCCCATATCCCGATGGATGACCCCGAGACGCTAGCCCTTTTAGGGAGAGGCGAAACAACCGGAGTGTTTCAATTTGAATCGGATGGCATCCGAAAGGTTTTGATCAAGCTGAAACCGAACCGATTCGAGGATATCGTCGCGGTCAATGCCCTATATCGTCCAGGTCCGATGGAAAATATACCGCTGTTCATCGAGCGAAAACATGGACTGGCTCCGATTGATTACCTGCACGAGGATTTGAAGGATATCCTCGAGCCTACTTACGGGGTCATCGTTTATCAAGAACAAATCATGCAAATCGCCTCCCGTTTAGCCGGGTTTTCATTAGGGGAGGCTGACCTGCTCCGTCGTGCCGTTTCGAAGAAGAAGAAGGATGTTCTGGATCAAGAGCGGCAGCATTTCGTGAACGGCTCATTGAAACAAGGATACTCCGAAAAAACGGCAGATGAGATTTATTCCTTGATCGTCCGCTTCGCTAACTATGGATTCAACCGAAGCCATGCGGTGGCGTATAGTTTCATCGCTTATCAGCTGGGTTACTTGAAAACCCACTATCCGGAATATTTCATGGCAGCACTCCTGACATCGGTCGTCGGGAATGATGAAAAGATTTCGCAATATATCCGTGAAGCCAAAAAGAAAGGGATAATGGTTCTGCCTCCCTCGATTAACCGGAGCGGGTACCCGTTTTTACCGGAAAAGGAAGGGATCCGTTATAGCCTTGGAGCCATAAAAGGGATAGGCGGTACGGTCCTAAAAGAAATTTTTGCTGCAAGGAGGCAGAAGAAGTTCGCTGATTTATTCGATTTCTGTTTGCGCGTTTCAGGAAAAATCGTAAATAGAAAAGTGTTGGAGGCGCTTGTGCATTCAGGTGCATTTGATGAATTCGGTGAGGACCGGGCAACATTGTTGGCGAGCTTGGACGTAGCAATCAATCATACGGAATTGGTTAATCCAGATGATGAACTATTCGATATGTTTTCCGATGGTGAGTTTTCACTCAAACCGAAATACAACCGGGTCGAGCCTATACCTATCGAGCACAAACTCTCATTGGAAAAAAGCGCATTGGGGCTTTATCTATCGAATCATCCGGTGACAAGCTACAGAGAACTTTTTCAGCACTTCGGCTGTTTGACCATAGATGAAGCTACCAATAAAAAGGAATCAAAAGTCTTGCTTGGCGCATACATTACGTCGGTTAAAACCATAAGGACAAAAAAGGGCGATGTGATGGCTTTCTTGAGCGTTAGTGATGAAGAGGGGGATATTGAAGCGGTCGTTTTTCCAAATGTTTATAAAAATCACTCTGCCGACTTGAATCACGGACAACTCGTTATGCTGCAAGGAACATTGGAAGAGCGGGATGGAAAAACACAGCTCCTGATCAAGAACGTATACCCGCTTGAAAAAGTGAAGCAGATGAAAGAGGAAAGAAACGGAACGATATTCCTGAAAATCGAGGCTGGCAAGCAAACGAAGGATACACTGCAAAAAATAAAAAAAATTTTAATGCAGCATAGCGGTGAAACGAAGGTCATGCTTTTTTACGAGAGGGAAAACCGCTATGTACAGCTATCTTATTGGGATTGGGTCAATCCTACAGATAGACTGATGCAGGCATTATTTGACTTGGTCGGAAAAGGGAATGTGGTTTACAAGAAAGAATAACTGTTTTACAACTTTAATAGTTATGTTATATTGAAAACAGGCCGCTGTGGTCTGACCACTAGATTTCAGCATATAAGATATGGGATACCCAATTTGGTTTAGGAGTGAAACTATGACATTAAGAGAAGAAGCTTTACATATGCACCGCTTGAATCAAGGAAAATTAGAAACAGTTTCGAAAGTACCGGTAAGGAATGCAGTAGATTTAAGCCTGGCTTATTCTCCTGGTGTCGCAGAACCGTGTAAAGATATTTACGATAAGCCGGATACCGTTTATGACTATACAATGAAGGGGAATACTGTTGCTGTTATTTCTGATGGAACGGCTGTATTGGGACTTGGAAACATCGGTCCGGAAGCTGCCATGCCGGTTATGGAAGGTAAAGCCGTTCTATTTAAAAGTTTCGCTGGAGTTGACGCTTTCCCAATCTGTTTAAAAACGACGGATGTGGACAAAATTGTAGAGACCGTTAAATTACTCGAACCGACTTTCGGCGGAGTGAACTTAGAGGACATAGCCGCACCAAATTGTTTTGAAATTGAAGAACGACTCAAGAAAGAAATGAATATTCCTGTTTTTCATGATGATCAGCACGGTACTGCCATTGTTACTGTTGCCGGTCTTGTGAACGCGTTACGACTAGTGAATAAATCAATGTCAGAAATTAAAGTGGTAGCGAATGGAGCAGGCGCTGCTGGCATTGCCATCATTAAATTGCTTTATAGCTATGGAGTTCGTGACATCATCATGTGTGATACGAAGGGTGCCATTTATGAGGGCCGTTCGACAGGTATGAATGATACAAAAGAACAAGTGGCGAAAGTGACCAATCGAAATAGGGTTTCAGGACCTTTGGAAACTGTCATTCAAAACGCTGATGTATTTATAGGTGTTTCTGCTGCAGGAGCATTGACAAAAGAAATGGTTTCCTCGATGAACCGGGATGCGATCATTTTCGCGATGGCTAATCCAGATCCTGAAATCATGCCGGAAGATGCAAAAGCGGCAGGTGCTAAAGTTGTTGGAACAGGCCGTTCGGATTTCCCGAATCAGGTCAATAACGTCCTTGCTTTCCCAGGAATTTTCCGTGGTGCCCTAGATGTACGTGCGACTCATATCAATGAAAAAATGAAGGTTGCTGCAGTACAAGCCATTGCCGGTTTAATACAGGAACATGAGTTAAACGAAGACTACGTCATCCCTGCTCCATTTGATGAGAGGGTAGCACCTGCCGTCGCGGCTGCTGTTGCCAAGGCAGCGATGGAAACGGGAGTAGCTAGAATTAATGTAGATCCAGAGGAAATTAAAGAAAAAACAAGGAAATTAGCGATCATTGGAAAAAGTGAGGAATAATTAATTTGGCAGGTCGTACTTCTTCATCCAAAATTTATCTCGATGTCGTTGAGAGCCTACGTACCATGATTGAAGCGGACAGCCTCCTGCCGGGAGATAAAATCCCATCAGAACGGGAGTTATCGGATCGTTTTAATGTTGGCCGATCCTCTGTCCGTGAAGCATTGCGTGCCTTAGAACTATTAGGATTAATAGAAACAAGGCGTGGTGAAGGGACGTTTATCAGGGATTTCCAGGAGCATAAGCTAGTCGAGCTTCTGGGAACCTTTTTTTTGCAAGATAAAAAAGTACAAGAAGATTTGTCTGAGACGAAAAGGCTGATTGAAATTGACTGTTTGCGGATCGTCGCCTTTTTCGCTACGGCTGAGGATATTAAAAGATTAATGGTCTGGGTCAAAGCGGATGAGTTTCATGATGATGATTTCTTTTTAAGAATTGCCATTTTGAATCGCAATCGATTGCTGGAAAGAATTTGGCGCATTGTCAACAGCTATGCTAGAACATCAGAGATGGTACAGGGTAATGTGAAAAAAGAAGATTATCTAGCACTTCTTACATATTTGCTCGAACGTGATGAAGAAAAAGCCATCGAAACTTATCTTATTAGAATTAGAAATATGTCGAAGGACGAGTGACACCTTTTTACACGATACTAATTTTATTTCTGATATAGTTTGTACCAAGTATCATAAAATAGATAATTGGTGGTAAAGGGAGGATTAAGCTTGCTTAAAGAGCTATTTGCGAAGTCTAAGAAGAAATATGCAACGGTTCCTTTTGATCGTGAGAAACAAGATGTACCGGAAGGAATCATGACAAAGTGCACCGGCTGTAAAAAAATCATGTATACAAAAGAATTGGTGAAAAACAAGAAAGTCTGTCTGCATTGCGGGTACCATCATCCGATGTCTTCCCATGAGCGCATCGAATTTTTATTCGACGCAGGCACTTTTAATGAATTTGATAAAGAAATGATTTCAGTTAACCCGCTTGACTTTCCGGATTACCTAGAAAAATTGGAAAAAGATAGAAAGAAAGCCAAGATTAATGAGGCGGTTGTCACAGGAGTGGGAAGCATCAATGGGTACCAAGTTTCAACGGCCATCATGGATTCGAATTTCCGGATGGGAAGCATGGGATCCGTTGTTGGGGAAAAAATTACCCGTGCCATTGAACGTGCAGGTGAAATGAAGATCCCGTTCATCATATTTACGGCTTCAGGCGGCGCTCGGATGCAGGAGGGTGTTTTAAGCTTGATGCAGATGGCGAAGACAAGTGCGGCACTCAAGATATTCAGCAATGAAGGCGGACTGATCATATCAATGATGACCCATCCTACCACAGGCGGGGTTTCGGCAAGTTTCGCGTCACTTGGCGATATTAATCTAGCCGAACCTGGAGCCCTTATTGGTTTTGCGGGACGAAGAATCATTGAACAGACGATTCATGAAGAGCTTCCTGAAGATTTCCAAACGTCTGAATTCTTGATGAAGCACGGCCAATTGGATGCGGTCGTCAAACGTACGGAAATGAAGGAAACCTTGACGACGATCCTTAAAATCCATGCCCCGGGCGGTGAATGGTTATGATTTACGAATTAGAGTTCGAGCGTCCCATTACGGACCTTAGAAATAAGATTAAAGAGCTAAAAGACATTTCGAAGGACGCTGATGTAGACTTAACAGCTGAAATCGAAACATTGGAAAAGCGTCTAGAGAAGCTGGAAGTGGATATTTATAACCATCTTAAACCGTGGGATCGCGTTCAGATTGCCCGGCATCCAGCCCGTCCGACGACGCTTGATTACATTCCGCTATTATTCAATGACTTCATCGAGTTTCATGGTGATCGTTATTATGGGGATGATGAAGCGATTGTCGCTGGAATCGCAGAATTTGATGGACTTGCCGTGACTGTCATCGGTCATCAGCGAGGTAAGGATACGAAGGAAAACATCCGTCGTAACTTTGGCATGCCACATCCTGAAGGCTATCGAAAAGCTTTACGTCTGATGAAACAGGCGGAAAAATTCAACCGTCCGATTATTTGTTTCATTGATACGAAGGGAGCTTTCCCTGGTAAAGCTGCTGAAGAGCGCGGGCAAAGTGAAGCCATTGCGAAAAACCTTTTCGAAATGGCGGGGCTGAAGGTGCCTGTCATCAGTATTGTCATCGGTGAAGGCGGAAGCGGCGGTGCATTGGCACTTGGCGTCGGGGACCGAATTTTCATGCTTGAGAACTCAACATATTCGGTAATTTCCCCTGAAGGGGCTGCAGCCTTGCTGTGGAAGGATGCCTCTCAGGCTAAGAGGGCTGCGGAATCGATGAAAATCACGGCTCCCGATTTAAACCGCTTAGGAGTCATCGATGAGATCATTCCTGAAGTGAGGGGCGGCGCCCATCGGGATTCAAATTCACAGGCAGAAGCCATCAAGGATATCCTGAAACGTTCATTCAATGAACTTCTGCCATTGAATAGTGATGATCTTATCAACCAGCGTTATATGAAATTCAAGAAAATCGGTGAATATGAATTTGCAAAACAACCTGAGGGCGAACCTAAGGAAGTTGAACAGCATTCATAAACACATTTACAAAAGGGAAAACGTGCTGCCTTGGGCAACACGTTTTTTCATCCTTTCATGGGCACATATGTATTCATTACAGAAACGTGTAAAGAATATGGTTTGTGTGTAGAATGTAAACTTTTGCGCCATTTTACTTCAATTTCTGATGAGAATCGGTTAGGCTTATAACATCAAGTGAGCATAAGTGAAACAGTTACTGCTTATTGAAGCTTGAAAAAGGGTACAATGATATAACGAGGCTAAAAAAAATTGATTAGTGCTGTAGAGAGGTGACATTTATGAAAAGAATAGGTGTATTGACAAGTGGAGGAGATTCTCCTGGCATGAATGCGGCAGTCCGAGCGGTTGTCCGGAAAGCAATTTTTCATGAAATTGAGGTCTTCGGTATTTATCATGGCTATCAGGGATTGATAAATGGAAATGTAAAGAAGCTTGAACTTGGGTCGGTCGGGGATATCATTCATCGAGGCGGCACGATGTTACATACGGCTCGCTGTCCGGAATTTAAGACGGAGGAAGGCCAGCTGAAAGCGATTGAACAATTGAATAAACTTGGTATCGAGGGCATTGTCATCATTGGTGGCGATGGTTCATACCGCGGAGCGAAAGCTTTAACGGAAAGGGGCTTCCCTTGTATCGGAGTTCCTGGAACGATTGATAATGACATACCGGGTACGGACTTCACGATTGGTTTTGATACGGCCCTTAATACAGTCATCGATGCTATCGATAAAATTCGGGATACGGCCACTTCTCATGAAAGGACTTATGTGGTTGAAGTGATGGGAAGAGATGCCGGCGATATTGCGCTTTGGGCTGGATTGGCTGGCGGAGCTGAAACGATTCTTTGTCCTGAATATGAATATGATATAGAAGATCTGATTGGAAAGCTGAACCGCGGACATGACCGTGGGAAAAAGCATAGTATCATCATTGTAGCTGAAGGTGTTGGAAGTGCCGTTGATATCTCCAGGAAAATTGAGGAAAAGGCAGGGTTTGAAACCCGTGTAACGGTCCTGGGCCATGTCCAGCGCGGAGGATCTCCTTCGGCAAATGACCGTGTATTAGCAAGCCGGCTTGGAGCAAAAGCCGTTGAACTGCTTCTTGAAGGAAAAGGAGGCAGGGCTGTCGGGATAGAACAAAATCAACTAGTTGATTATGATATCATCGAAGCTCTTGCTAAACCGCATACAATTGATAAGAAAATGTATGAATTATCTGCTGAGCTATCCATTTAATCATTATTGATCGATAGGAATTTAAAGAAGACATAAAACACTGCGCCCCTGTCTTCAAAAGGTGGACAGGCGGCAGTTTTCCTTAAAGGAGGATGACAACATGCGTAAAACCAAGATTGTTTGTACGATTGGCCCCGCAAGTGAAAGTATAGAAAAGCTGGTTCAATTAATAGAGGCGGGGATGAATGTAGCACGGCTTAACTTTTCTCATGGAAATCATGAAGAACATGCCGCTAGAATACGCAATATTAGAGAAGCGAGCGAAAAAGCGGGTAAACAGGTTGCCATACTGTTGGATACAAAAGGACCTGAAATACGGACAAATAATATGGAAAATGATTCCATGGAGCTTGTTGCAGGCAATGAAATCATTATTTCCATGAATGAAGTCCTGGGAACACCTGAAAAATTCTCCATTACCTATGAAGGGCTTCTGCATGATGTCCACCCAGGATCTAAAATCCTTTTGGATGATGGATTGATTGGGCTTGAAGTGTTGAAGATAGATCAGGTAAGAAAAGAAATCCATACCAAGATCTTGAATAGCGGTACACTTAAGAACAAAAAAGGCGTGAATGTTCCTGGAGTTTCGGTTAACCTGCCTGGCATAACGGAGAAAGATGAACAGGATATCCTTTTTGGAATCGAACAGGGTATCGACTTCATTGCTGCCTCATTTGTACGCAGGGCTTCCGATGTGCTTGAAATAAGTGAATTATTGCAGCAAAATGGAGCGGAACATATTCAAATCATCCCTAAGATCGAAAATCAAGAGGGCGTAGACCGTCTTGATGAAATCTTGGAAGTTTCAGATGGCTTGATGGTAGCACGTGGAGACTTGGGAGTGGAAATTCCCGCAGAAGAAGTGCCATTAGTCCAAAAGCAATTGATCAAAAAATGTAATAATGCTGGGAAACCAGTCATAACGGCTACACAAATGCTCGATTCGATGCAGCGTAATCCAAGGCCGACCCGTGCAGAAGCAAGTGACGTGGCCAATGCCATATTTGATGGAACCGATGCAATCATGCTTTCTGGCGAAACAGCTGCTGGGACCTATCCTGTCGAAGCGGTGCAAACGATGCATAACATTGCTTCACGTGCTGAAACAGCCCTTGATTATCGGGATATATTATCAGTCAGAAGCAAAGTGAACCGCCATAATGTCACTGATGCTATTGGTCAATCCGTTGCCCACACCGCGCTTAATCTTAATGCCGGGGCAATCATCACCCCTACAGAAAGCGGTCATACGGCAAGGATGATTTCCAAATACCGCCCTAAAGCACCGATTATTGCTGTTACATCCAATGATCACGTTTCAAGACGGCTTGCATTGGTTTGGGGAGTCTATCCGCAGATTGGTCCAAAAGCGACGACTACAGATGAAATGCTTCAAACCGCAATAGATGAAAGCTTGCATTCTGGCTTAGTTTCCCATGGGGATTTAGTTGTCATTACAGCCGGTGTGCCTGTAGGTGAAACAGGTACGACTAACTTGATGAAAATTCATGTGTTAGGAGAGGTTCTTTTGAAGGCTCAAGGAATCGGCAGGAAATCTGCGAAAGGTGAAGTGGTTATAGCTAAGAATGCCAAGGAAGCTTTGGAAAAAGTGACGGAAGGCTCTGTATTGGTTACGATCGGTTCGGACCGTGAAATGATGCCGGCGATTGAAAAGTGTGCGGCATTGATTACGGAAGAAGGCGGTTTGACAAGCCATGCAGCTGTTGTAGGAGTTACATTGGGCATACCGGTCATCGTTGGGGCGGAGGACGCGACCAAGGTTTTCAAGGATGGTCAAAGAATAACAGTTGATGCAGGTCGCGGAGTCATTTACGATGGACATGCCAACGTTTTGTAAAACGAAATTTTGGCTGATTCCGTGCCGATGAGGTAAGATGGATGTACCGCACCAGAAATGGGCTGTGCAGGAGGAATGTAGATGAAATATTTTTTAATGTTTATCATTGCGATGCCGGTCGTTGAAATTATTGTCCTTTTGCTGTCAGGCAACCTGATTGGTTTTTGGCCAACGCTGTTCCTGATTGTAGCCACAGGCTTGATCGGAGCCTATTTGGCTAAACGGCAAGGGATGGAAACGTGGAAAAAGGCACAGGAACAGATTCGTTACGGAATGATGCCAGGAAATGAAATCATTGATGGAATCTGTATCTTTATCGGAGCTGCACTGTTGCTGTCCCCTGGGCTCATCTCGGATATCATGGGATTGATCCTTGTGTTTCCGCCAACCCGGAATCTCCTCAAACCGATTGTTATCCGGTTTATCATGAACAGGGTGAATAAAGGGAAAGTTACCATCATTCAGCATAAATAATATAAGGCTGTCTAAAGGCTCAAGCTTTTAGGCAGCCTTTTTTGGTCTGGAAAAAAGGTCAACAAAAGCATCCAAGTTTTTTATGGGGTGCTTTTTTTGATTAACAAATGGGAGTTTCAATGTTAATCGGATTTTGCCTGTTTCACCATTAAATGATGAATTCCACGAGAATGAAAAAGTGTATGATAACAGGATTTTTAAAGATTAACCCTTTGAAAACATTGGTAAATCAGGCTTTTCTATGATTGAAAATCTTTTTTTTAGATTTTTTAGAAAAAACTGGTGACAAATTTATACAACGTGTTATATAATACAAACAGGAAATAAAACAACTGTATTATAACATAAAAGAGTTGGAAAGGATGTGGAGAGGCAACATGATTACGGAAGCAAAAGGCTTACAAATTACAGGCAACATTAAGCCAGGATATGAACAAATACTTACAACGGAAGCTCTTCAATTCATCGAAAGAATTGAACGGCATTTCAATGGAAGAAGGGCAGAACTTCTAGAACGGCGGAAAAGCGTTCAGGAAGAACTGAATCAAGGTAAGCTTCCTGATTTCCTTGAAGAAACGAAGCATATTCGCGAAAGTGATTGGACGATTGCGCCCCTCCCGAATGATTTGCAGGACCGCAGGGTTGAAATCACTGGACCTGTTGATCGCAAAATGATCATTAATGCCATGAACTCGGGTGCCAATGTATTCATGGCGGACTTTGAAGATGCCAATTCACCCACTTGGGAGAATTGCATTGATGGCCAATTGAATCTGCGGGATGCAATCCGCGGAACCATTTCATTTAAAAATCCAAATGGCAAAGTGTATGAATTAAATGAAAGAACAGCTGTCCTAAAGGTAAGGCCACGCGGCTGGCATTTGGAGGAAAAACATGTCCTTTTGGATGGACAGCCTATATCAGCCAGCATTTTTGATTTTGGACTGTACTTTTACCACAACGCAAAAGCGTTGGTCGAAAAACAAAGCGGTCCATACTTTTACTTACCAAAAATGGAAAGCCATCTCGAAGCAAGATTATGGAATGACATATTCGTATATGCACAGAACGATTTGAGAATTTCGCAAGGGACCATCAAGGCAACGGTGTTGATAGAAACGATTCTTGCTGCATTCGAAATGGACGAAATTCTGTACGAGCTTAAAGAACATTCGGCAGGCCTGAACTGTGGCCGCTGGGATTATATCTTTAGTTTCCTGAAAAAATTCCGTCACTCGGATGATGTCATCTTCCCAGACCGGCAGCAGGTCACGATGACCGTCCCGAACATGAGGGTGTATTCCTTATTGGCAATCAAAACATGTCACACTCGTAATGCTCCTGCAATCGGCGGGATGGCGGCGCAAATTCCTGTTAAAAATGACCCGGTTAAGAACGATGAGGCTTTTGCAAAAGTAAAGGCAGATAAAGAACGCGAAGCAAGAGACGGTCATGATGGAACATGGGTTGCCCATCCAGGTATGGTAAGCACGGCAAAAGAGGTTTTTGACCTGCTCGTCCCAAAACCGAATCAAATTTTCCGAAAACGGGAAGATGTCCATGTAACAGCTCAAGAGTTGCTGGCTGTACCGGAGGGAACGATCACAGAGGCAGGATTAAGGACGAATATTAACGTAGGCATCCAATATATCGCCTCTTGGTTAAGTGGCAGAGGTGCGGCACCCATCAATAACTTAATGGAAGATGCTGCAACCGCTGAAATTTCAAGGGCTCAAGTTTGGCAATGGATCCGTCATCCAAAAGGCATTCTCGAAGATGGCAGGAAAATAACCAAGGAATTATTCCATCAAATCAAAGAAGAAGAATTGGCGGTCATTAAATCGGAAGTAGGGGAAGAAACTTTCAAATCAGGAAAGTTTGAAGAGTCTACTGAACTATTTGAACAATTGATTGAAGCGGATGACTTTGCAGATTTCTTAACGAATGCCGCATACGAAAAATTATCTTAATATTCAAAATATAAATTAGGAGGAAATAATGATGATGAATGAGAGAGCCCAAAAATTACAACAAAGCTGGGAAAATGACTCACGGTGGACTGGTATTAAACGTCCTTATACGGCCGAAGAAGTTATTAAACTAAGAGGTTCCATCGATATTGAACAAACATTGGCACGCCGTGGTTCTGAAAAACTATGGGATCTATTGAATACGGAGGATTTCATCAATGCATTAGGAGCATTGACTGGTAACCAAGCCATGCAGCAGGTGAAAGCTGGTTTAAAAGCAATCTACTTAAGCGGCTGGCAAGTGGCGGCAGATGCTAACATCGCAGGGCAAATGTACCCTGACCAAAGTTTATATCCAGCCAACTCCGTGCCGCAAGTAGTTAAACGCATTAATCAGACACTTCAGCGTGCAGACCAAATCAGCTTTGCTGAAGGAAAAGATGATATCGATTGGTTCGCTCCAATCGTGGCGGATGCTGAAGCAGGCTTTGGCGGTTCCCTTAACGTCTTCGAATTAATGAAAGGCATGATCGAAGCTGGAGCGGCAGGCGTTCATTTTGAAGACCAGCTTTCTTCCGAGAAGAAATGCGGTCACCTGGGCGGTAAAGTCCTTCTTCCAACCCAAACGGCAGTACGTAATTTAGTTTCCGCCCGATTGGCAGCCGACGTAATGGGTACACCGACTATCTTGATTGCCCGTACGGATGCAGATGCTGCAGATTTGATCACCGATGATATCGATCCGGTCGATGCACCATTCATCACTGGTGAAAGGACTCCAGAAGGATTCTACCGCACGAATGCAGGTCTTGACCAAGCAATTGCAAGAGGCCTTGCTTATGCGCCGTATGCCGACCTTATCTGGTGTGAGACTTCTGAACCTAATCTAGCGGATGCTCGCCGCTTTGCCGAAGCGATCCATGCAGAGTTCCCGGGCAAACTGCTAGCTTACAATTGTTCCCCATCATTTAACTGGAAAGCGAAATTAAGTGATGAAGAGATTGCAAATTATCAGGTGGAATTGGGTAAATTGGGTTATAAGTTCCAATTCGTTACACTTGCAGGATTCCATTCATTAAATCATAGCATGTTCAACCTTGCTCTTGGTTATAAAGACCGCGGCATGGCTGCATACTCAGAACTTCAACAAGCGGAGTTCGCTAGTGAACCCGACGGCTATACAGCAACACGTCATCAGCGTGAAGTGGGAACTGGTTACTTTGATGAAGTGGCACAAGTCGTTTCTGGTGGAACATCATCCACAACAGCGCTTGCAGGTTCTACTGAAACGGAACAATTCGAGACGTCAAAATAATTTTGCTTAAAACCAAAGATCCGCCTTGTACCCAAGGCGGATTTTTAAATGGAAATGGGTGAATGCTAATTGTGTCTGGAATATCTTAAGTCGTTTTCTTCGTATCTCCGATGATGAAAGTCCATGTTGCCTTGAAGACATTGGCACGCTGGAGTGTATTGAATATGACAAGTACGACAGGTCCTGCAATCAGACCTAGGAAACCGATCAGTTTGAAGCCGATGAACAAGGCGATGAGAGTGGCAAGCGGATCCAAACCAATACTGGAAGAAAGTACTTTCGGCTCTATTAACTGACGCTGGACAACGACGATTATGTAAAGAACGGACAAACCGATTGCAAGACTTGTATTCCCGGCGATGAATTCAAAGATGATCCAAGGAATGAAAATCGTACCTGTCCCTAAATAGGGGATGATATCGACCAGTCCGCATATCAGGGCAATGGTAATTGAATAATTCACCCCCAAAATGAGAAATCCTATTAAAATTGTGACAGTCGTCAACGAAACAAGAGTGAATTGTGCACGGATAAATCCGAACAAAGCCCGTTTTAAGTCCCTGAATAAACGCTTGGCACCCGCAAAAATCTTATCAGGCAACACTTTTCCGGTCATGCGGCTAAAGCTATCCCAATCTTTGCTGATGAAGAAAGTGCCCAGCAGGGTAAAAAGGAGTGCAGTTGCTGTAGTTGGAAACCATCCGATGATTGTGGGGATGTTCTTCAAGAAAGCTTGAATGAAGCCGCTTACTCCGGTAGTGATCGATTCACCGATATTTTGGATATTCTTGAGGACTGTGTCCTGCTGTTCGGTATCCAAATTATTGAACATGGCAGCTATTTGATTATAAAAAGGGATGACGGTGGACGCGATGTAAGTTTCTATATAATCCACGATGGTTTCAATATGTTTCGGGATGACTCCTGCTAGGTAATTGGTCCCTGAAATGATCTCGGTGACCAGTAAGGTGATAAGACCCGCAAATAAAAGGAAAATGAGTAAAAGGGAAACGAATACAGCCAACCCCCGTGGCAGCCTTCCTTTCCTTTCGAAAAAAGTGACCAGGGGATTCATCAAGAAAGCGATTATCATGGCAATGATGAATGGATATGTATATTTAGATAAATAAAACAAGGCAATTCCGCCTAAAATAATCCCTCCGATGACCAGTAAAGAGCGAATGAAACGATACATATATACCGGATTCAAGTCATATCCTCCTTCAATCATAAAGTTTGTATTATAATTGTAACGATGATGGTAAAGAAAGGAAAGATTCTTTCATCTTTCGGCTTAACTTTTTTCCGCCGATGCATCGTTCCATAAATCATTTTTCTCCCAGGAAACATGGGAGTTTGTTATGTTAAAATAACAAAAACAGAAGGAAGAAGGTGAAGGGAGAATGATCAACGGTCCTGTAGTATTTTTAATTCTGCTTGCTGCAATCGGTTGGTTTGGGAAAAACACCTCACTGATCATGGCTGCGGGTTTTCTTTTAAGCATGAAACTGATTGGCCTTGACTCTAAAGTGTTTCCATACCTGGAAGCGAAAGGAATCAACCTGGGCGTTACAATCATTACGATTTCGGTACTCATACCCATAGCAAACGGGGCAATAGGTTTCAAGGAACTCGGAGACGCAATAAAATCTCCTTATGCCTGGATTGCGCTTGCATCTGGAATAGCGGTTGCGCTCATAGCGAAAAATGGGATTACGCTCCTATCACATGATCCGCACATTACCACGGCTCTTGTTTTTGGGACGATTCTTGCAGTCGCATTATTCAAAGGTGTGGCTGTCGGACCGTTAATCGGGGCTGGAATTGCTTATTTATGCATGCAGATCTTCAATTTTTTTAAATGAAGCAAGTGGCAAAGGGGAGAAAAGCCTGTCAGTCCTGGGGATATAAATTCTCTATTTAATGTTTCGTTTATTCTGCTTTGAGGCGAATTTTCAAAAAAACGTTTTGAGTCGCATAAAAAAAAGCAAGAGAATATGTAGCTAATTTTTCTAATAAAATAATAATTTTTTCACATTTTAGGTGCTTTTCATTCCCAAAAAAGTGTTTATTGTTTATAATAATGGTGTAACTGCTCTGATTTATTAAAATTGGGATTCAGAATATCATTGATATTTTTGAGGAATCTTAAAAAAAAGATGTAGTTATTGAGCAAGCGCTCACTAGGAATAGCTACAAGCATTATTTTTAGATTTTCTTATTAAAGATTATCGTACATTTTACTATTGTTGGGGTCATATTCTGTGAACGCTTCCAATACAAGATGTATGTCTTCTGCTAAAAAATAGATGGTTGTATACAATAGCTAATTCCTTGGAAGCGCTATATTTATACGCAATGAGCAAGGGCATAGGGGAATACTTAGGAAAAGGAGAGATTTAGTATGACAGCAACAAAAGGTCTTGAAGGTGTGGTAGCAACAACTTCATCAGTAAGCTCCATTATCGATGATACATTAACGTATGTAGGATATGACATCGATGATTTAGCTTCTAACGCAACATTCGAGGAAGTAATCTATCTTTTATGGCACGGAGCTCTTCCGAACAAAAGCCAATTAGAAGAATTAACTAAACAACTTGCTGAAAATGCTGAAATTCCAGCTGAAGTGGTTAATCACTTCAAAACATACCCAATTGATAAAGTACATCCAATGGGAGCTCTTCGCACAGCAGTATCTCTTCTGGGTCTTTATGATGAAGAAGCAGATGTAATGAGTGAAGACGCTAACTATCGTAAAGCAATCCGCATCCAAGCAAAAATCCCTACATTGGTAACAACTTTCGCTCGCACCCGTCAAGGTAAAGAAGCGGTTGCGCCACGTACAGATTTAAGCTTTGCTGCTAACTTCTTATATATGTTAAGCGGTAATGAACCAACGGCAATCGAAGAAGAAGCATTCAACAAAGCATTGGTTCTCCATGCTGACCACGAATTGAACGCTTCTACATTCACTGCACGCGTTTGTGTGGCTACATTAGCTGATATCTATTCTGGCGTAACTTCTGCCATCGGCGCTTTAAAAGGCCCACTTCACGGCGGAGCTAACGAACAAGTCATGAAAATGCTTACAGAAATTGGTTCAGTGGATAACGTTGAGCCATATATCAACGAAAAATTAGCCAATAAAGAAAAAATCATGGGCTTTGGCCACCGTGTATACCGTAAAGGTGATCCACGTGCTAAACACCTTAAAGAAATGTCACAAAAACTGACTGAACTTACTGGACAACCGCAATATTATGATATGTCCATCAAAATTAATGAAATCGTAACTGGTCAAAAGAATCTTCCGCCGAACGTGGATTTCTATTCTGCTTCCGTATACCACAGTTTAGGTATCGAGCATGACCTATTTACACCAATCTTTGCTGTAAGCCGTGCTTCAGGCTGGATCGCTCATATCCTTGAGCAATATTCAAACAACCGTCTTATCCGTCCGCGTGCAGAGTACGTTGGACCAGGTATGCAAAAATACGTACCGATTGAAAAACGCTAATTAAAAGTTTTTTCGAAAAATCATTTTTTATTTCATCGAATTTGTAGTAAATTAATAGATGTGAGTAAAAAAGGTTAGTGGTTCTGCTTCATTAAATGGCAGGCCATCTAACCTTTGAATTTGAATCGGAGGTAAGAGACATGACACAAAGCCAAAAAATCACAGTTACTAACGGTGCTCTTAACGTACCAAACAATCCAATCGTTCCTTATATTGAGGGAGACGGAATCGGTCCTGATATCTGGGCTGCAGCATCCCGCGTTTTAGACGCAGCAGTTGAAAAAGCTTACAATGGCGAAAAGAAAATCGAATGGAAAGAAGTTTTAGCTGGACAAAAAGCATTTGACCAAACGGGCGAATGGCTTCCACAAGAAACTCTTGATGTCATTAACGAATATCTAATCGCTATTAAAGGACCTCTTACAACTCCAATCGGCGGCGGTATCCGCTCATTGAACGTTGCATTGCGTCAAGTATTGGACTTATTCGTATGTCTTCGTCCAGTACGTTACTTTGATGGTGTACCTTCACCAGTTAAACGTCCAGAAGACACTGACATGGTCATCTTCCGTGAAAACACTGAAGACATCTATGCTGGTATCGAATATGCAAAAGGTTCTGACGAAGCTAAGAAATTAATCGACTTCCTACAAACTGAATTCGGTGTTACAAACATCCGTTTCCCTGAAACTTCAGGTATCGGAATTAAACCGATTTCTGAAGAAGGAACGAAACGTCTTGTTCGCGCTGCACTTAACTATGCGATCAAAGAAGGCCGTAAATCATTAACGCTTGTTCATAAAGGTAACATCATGAAATTCACGGAAGGCGCATTCAAAACTTGGGGTTATGAAGTTGCAGAACAAGAATTCGCCGATAAAGTGTTTACATGGAACCAATATGACAAAATTAAAGATGCTGAAGGCACTGAAGCTGCTAACAAAGCACAATCTGCTGCTGAAGCTGAAGGCAAAATCATCGTTAAAGATTCCATTGCTGATATCTTCTTACAACAAATCCTGACTCGTCCTAAAGAGTTTGATGTTGTTGCAACAATGAACTTGAACGGAGATTACATTTCTGATGCATTAGCTGCACAAGTTGGCGGAATCGGTATCGCTCCAGGAGCAAACATCAACTACGAAACTGGACATGCCATCTTCGAAGCAACTCACGGAACGGCTCCTAAATATGCTGGTCTTGATAAAGTTAACCCATCTTCAGTTCTTCTTTCAGGCGTTCTTTTACTTGAGCACCTTGGCTGGAACGAAGCTGCAGACAGCATCACTAAATCAGTGGAACAAACAATCGCTTCTAAAGTTGTTACATACGACTTTGCCCGCCTAATGGAAGGTGCGACGGAAGTTAAATGTTCTGAGTTCGCTGACGAGCTTATCAAAAACCTTAAATAATTCATTACATGCTTTCTGGAAAAGTGCCTGAATGGGCTGCTTTTCCAGGAAGCTTATATATATTTTCATGAGGATGTTAAAAGTATTCCAAAAGTATTCATATATTTTAAGGAGGAAATAACATGTCTAAACGTAAAAAAATCACAGTTGTAGGTGCTGGATTCACTGGTGCTACAGCAGCATTCCTAGCCGCTCAAAAAGAACTTGGCGATATCGTTTTAGTTGATATCCCGCAAGCTGAAAACCCTACTAAAGGTAAAGCCCTTGATATGGCGGAAGCAGGACCTGTCCTAGGTTTCGATGCTAACATCATCGGTACATCCGACTATGCAGAAACAGCTGATTCCGACGTAGTGATCATCACTGCCGGAATTGCCCGTAAACCCGGCATGAGCCGTGACGACTTAGTTCAAACTAACCAAAAAGTTATGAAATCAGTAACTAAAGAAGTCGTTAAATATTCCCCTAACACAACCATCATCGTTTTGACTAACCCTGTAGATGCAATGACTTACACTGTTTACAAAGAATCAGGTTTCCCTAAAGAACGCGTTATCGGACAATCAGGTGTCCTTGATACAGCTCGTTTCCGTACTTTCGTAGCTCAAGAATTAAACTTATCGGTTAAAGATGTAACTGGTTTTGTACTTGGCGGACACGGAGATGATATGGTTCCTCTGGTACGCTACTCTTATGCAGGCGGAATTCCTTTGGAAACATTGATCCCTAAAGATCGTTTAGAAGCAATCGTGGCTCGTACCCGCACTGGCGGCGGAGAAATCGTCAACCTTCTTGGAAACGGAAGCGCCTATTATGCACCAGCTGCATCTCTAGTGGAAATGGCTGAAGCGATCCTTAAAGACCAACGTCGCGTTCTCCCGTCCATCGCTTACCTTGAAGGTGAATACGGATTTGAAGGTATCTACCTTGGAGTGCCGACTGTACTGGGTGCAAACGGTATTGAACAAATCATCGAACTTGAATTGACTGAAGACGAAAAAGCGGCACTTTCAAAATCAGTTGAATCAGTTAAAGCAGTAATGCAAGTCCTTCAATAAGTGATCATGATCAGACTGTTCGGAAATAGGAAGAAAAGGCCATGGTCTTTTTCCGATTCCGGGCAGTTTTTTTTCGCTTCAAAAGTCCGCTGGAACTTATAATCTCCTTGCTGAAGATAAGGAATAACTTTCTTTCGTTTTTTTATGTGTAAATTTCATATAATATTCTTTATAATGGAATTGGATGAGTAGACCAAGAAATTGGTCTTTTGGGTAATACAGAATTCAGGAGGATCTAATGTCAAAGAAAATTCTCGTAGTGGATGATGAACAATCAATAGTTACCTTACTTCAGTACAATTTAGAACAAGCAGGCTATTCGGTAATCACAGCTTTAGATGGAGAACAAGGGCTGGAGGCTGCCGTGGATATACGCCCCGATTTAGTGGTATTGGATTTGATGCTGCCTAAAATGGACGGGCTTGAAGTATGTAAGCAGCTTCGCCAGCAAAAAATCAATATACCGATCTTGATGCTGACAGCTAAGGACGATGAATTTGACAAGGTGCTGGGACTTGAACTAGGGGCGGATGATTATTTGACCAAGCCATTCAGTCCTAGGGAGGTAGTGGCCCGGATTAAAGCCATTTTAAGAAGATCCCAGTTACAAGCTAACGGCAGTGATTCAAGTCAGGATCAGGAAGATGGCCTCTTGAAATTAGGGGAATTGAAAGTGTTCCCGGAACGATACGAAGCATTCTTTGATGAACAGCAATTAGAATTGACTCCAAAGGAATTTGAATTACTTTTATACTTGGCGAAGAATAAAGGAAGAGTGCTGACCAGGGATCAACTGCTCAGTGCGGTATGGAATTATGATTTCGCGGGAGACTCACGAATCGTCGATGTCCATATTAGCCATCTTCGTGAAAAAATAGAAAAAGATACAAAAAAACCATTATATATTAAAACGATAAGGGGCTTGGGGTATAAGCTTGAGGAGCCTAAAAAAGAATGACGACCTATCGTAAAAAGCTCTTATATACCCTCATCACATTGGTGATGGTCGTCCTGATGGCCGTGGGCTTTTTATTAGGACACTTGTTCAAAAGCTATTATATTAAAACGTTCAATGACCGTATACAGAACGAAACGTTTTTCATTTCTACATATATTCAGGAGCATGGCGGGATTGAGTCCTTTTTGGAAAAAGGGAAGACGGCAAAACTGACACCCCTTTTAGATTCGAATTTAACCATTCTCTCCACGAATGGGGAAATATTATACGATTCGACATCATCCAATGAAATATTTAAAGGCCATGCCAATGTCCTTCGTAAAATAACTTTGGAAAAAGGGCTTAAGCAAGGGGAAGGGTATGAAGTGGTCGAAGGCGAATCGGACCTCCATTATTATTGGAAGACGGTTGAAAAGGATGGAGAGATTGAAGGCTTTGTCGTACATAGCAATGAAATAGAGGCCATCAATCAAGTGAATAAACAAATGTGGCAAATATTGATCATTTGTTTAGGGGTTGCCTTGATCATCATTCTCATGCTTGCGAGCAAAATCACTTCATATTATACGCGTCCGATCGAGGAGGCGACGATGGCGGCCATTGAACTGGCAAAAGGGAATTATGGAACCCGGACATTCGGGCGGCATTCCGATGAAACGGGAATGCTGACAACTTCCTTGAACATATTGGCGAGGAATCTTCAGGAAACAGAGATAGCGAGGGAAATGAATCAGGATCGTTTGGAAACACTTGTTGAAAACATCGGTAGTGGTGTCTTGCTGATAGACAGTAAAGGGTATACCACATTAATCAACCGGGAATTCAAGAAAAGCTTCCGTGTGAACTCCGCTACGTTTTTGTTTCAGGAATATTATTCGGTCATTAAAGAACAGGAAGTCATAGCCATCATCGAAGAAATCTTTCGAACGGAAAAAACGATTAAACGACAGGTGAAGATACCGCTTGCCATAGAACGTAAGCATTTTGAGATTTACGGGGCTCCCATTATCGGGAATCATGATGAATGGAAGGGGATCCTCCTCATTTTCCATGATATTACCGAATTGAAAAGGCTCGAGCAGATGCGGAAGGATTTCGTGGCTAATGTGTCCCATGAATTGAGAACCCCGATCACTTCTATTAAAGGCTTTTCTGAAACATTGTTAGATGGCGCCTTAAAAGACGAAAAGACCTTAAAGCACTTTTTATCGATTATCCTGAAAGAAAGTGATCGGCTGCAAGAACTCATTCAGGAGCTTCTGAATTTATCTAAAATGGAGCAACAGGAATTCGTTTTAAACGCAGGGGTCGTGGATATTACGAAGGTGCTTGGCGAAATACAAGAGATGCTCATAGGCAAGCTGAAAGAAAAAGAAGTATCCCTTGAAATTAAAACATCACCGGAACCGGTATTCATTGAAGGGGAATCTGACAGGATCAAACAGGTTTTCATCAATTTGATTACGAACGCATTGACCTATACACCAAATGGCGGCAGGGTCACCGTTGATATCATTGAAAATGAACAGACGGTCGATATAGCAGTGCAAGACAGCGGGATCGGCATCGAAGAAAAAGAACTGCCGAGGATCTTTGAACGGTTTTACCGGATCGATAAGGCGAGGAGCCGCGATTCAGGAGGAACGGGCATTGGACTGGCAATCGTCAAGCATATAATAGAAGTCCATAAAGGTAAAATCAATGTGGAAAGCACACCTGGAACAGGGACGACTTTTACAGTCACATTAAATAAAAGCTTAAAAGGAATGTAGCGGATTTCTTATTTACATGTCCTTTACAATTCCTTAAAACGGACTTCATAATGCAGGGGTACAATGGTTGTACAACCCCTCATCCAAGGAGTTAAACATTGACAGAGACATAGTCTCTGTCTTTTAATTTTGGCTATATTCCCCGGGAACGATTCCTCTATCCTATTTTCCTGGGAAAATATTTGATTTTTATGAAACTTTAGGCCCTTCCTTGCGTAAATAAGATATAACTGCAAAGAAGGGGTGATACATATCGTTAGCTTAAAAAGGATATATACGATCACAGGACTTGTCTTTCTTATTTTAATTTTAGGTGTAGTTGCGATATCGACCTGGTACACGGTTGATGAATCCGATCAAGCTGTCATAATGACGTTTGGTAAAGTGGAGCAAACGATAACGGAACCAGGACTTCACTTTAAACTGCCTTGGCCCGTTCAATCGGTCGAGAAATTATCCAAAGAAACATTCAGTCTTAAATTTGGATATAAGGAAGAGGATGGAGAGGTGAAGGATTACCCGAGTGAGACCAAAATGATTACGGGTGATGAAAATATTGTGCTGGCCGACCTGGTGGTCCAGTGGAAAATCACCGACCCTCCAAAATATCTATACAATGCGGATGATCCAGAAAAAATATTATACGATACGACTTCAGCTGCATTACGGAGCATTATCGGCAGCACGAAAATCGATGATGCCCTTACATCTGGTAAAGCGCAAATCGAAGCGGATGTACGCGATTTATTGTCACAGCTAATGGAGAAATATGATGTCGGGATTTCCATATCTGCGGTTAAACTCCAGGACGTGGAGTTGCCGAATGAAGAAGTGCGAAAAGCATTTACCAATGTAACGGATGCCCGGGAAACGGCGAATACGAAAATCAATGAAGCGGATAAATATGAAAATAAGCGTATGAATGAAGCGGAAGGGGAAAAAGATGCCCTCATTTCACAGGCTAATGGGGATAAAGCTGCCCGTACGGAAGCTGCCCGCGGGGATGTAGCGGTTTTTGAAAAATTACTCAGTGAGTATAAGGGCAATAAGGGGATTACGAAGGACCGCCTTATTATTGAAACCCTTGAGGAAGTAATGCCGAATGCAGAGATGTATATTATGAATGATGATGGAAACACAATGAAGTACTTGCCGCTTCGCTCACTTGAAAAGGAGGAAACGAAAAAAACTCCTGCCTCTGATGAAGCCGCTATACCCGAAGAAGAAACGAAAATAGGGAATGCATCGGAAGAAAAAGCGACAGGGGAAGGGGGCACTAAACAATGAGCGGAAAAATAATAGATTTCTCTGAGTTGAAAAAAGGGGATTTTCATTGGAGGGGCTATGTGAGAATCGGCATTTTCCTGATTATTTTCATCGCGTTGCTGTTAATCATCCTCACCAATGTCTATATCGTCAAAGAGGGCGAATACAAAGTCGTCCGCCAATTTGGTGAGGTGGTAAGGATCGATAAGACCCCGGGATTGAAGGCGAAGGTGCCATTCATTCAGAGTGTCATGACCTTGCCGAAGTATCAGATGACTTCTGATGTTTCCGAAGCGGAAATCAATACGAAAGATAAAAAGCGGATGCTGATCGATAACTATGCAGTTTGGAGAATAGAAGATCCGAAGAAATTGATTACAAATGCAAGGACACTTGAGAATGCCGAAACGAAAATGGAAGAGTTCATCTATTCGGCAGTTCGTTCAGAGCTGGGCCAGCTGAATTATGATGAGATCATCAATGATGAGAAATCATCCAGGGGAAGTTTAAACGACCGCATTACCGAAAAAGTCAACGAACTGCTGCAAAAGGACAGTTACGGAATCAGCTTGACGGATGTCAGGATAAAGCGGACTGACTTACCCTCCGAAAACGAAGCATCCGTCTTCAAGAGGATGATTTCCGAGCGGGAATCGAAAGCGCAAGAATACCTATCCAAAGGTGATGCGAAGAAAAACCGTATCATTGCGGATACTGATCGGAAAGTGAAAGAATTGCTCTCTACTGCAGAGGCTGATGCAGAAGTGATCAGGGCTGAAGGAGAAGGGGAAGCAGCGAAAATCTATAATAAGTCGTTTTCCAAAGACCCCGAATTCTATAAACTATACAGGACTCTTGAATCCTACAAAAAAACGATTGGAGATCAAACGGTCATCGTTCTGCCTTCGGACTCCCCTTATGCCAGCTTGTTAATGGGAAATACTAAATAACCTTGATGCCGTCATTTTTCTTTCCGCTTCTACTCATGGTAGAATAGAGAAAGAAAATGAACGGCTTTTTGCGTTTTTATATAGAAGCTATAACTACATAAACCTGTATGACTGGAGGAAGACGGATTTGGATAAAAAGTTAGTACTCATAGATGGAAACAGCATTGCATACCGTGCGTTTTTTGCGCTTCCGCTCTTGAATAATGATAAGGGGGTCCATACGAATTCCGTGTACGGATTCACCATGATGCTCAACCGCATTCTTGAAGAAGAAAAGCCAACGCACATACTTGTTGCATTCGATGCGGGTAAAACGACATTCAGACATGCATCATTTAAAGAATATAAGGGTGGGCGCCAAAAAACGCCGCCAGAATTATCGGAGCAATTCCCTTTCATTCGCGAACTGCTTGATTGTTTTCAAATAAAAAGGTATGAACTGGAGAACTACGAAGCCGATGATATTATCGGTACCCTGTCTTTACAAGCGGAAAAAGATGGTTTTGAAGTGAAGGTCATTTCCGGTGATAAGGACTTAACACAATTATCCTCCCCTAGTACGACGGTTTCCATCACGAAAAAGGGGATTACTGAAATTGAGGAATACACTCCAAAGCATATACATGAAAAATACGGTCTATCCCCTTTGCAAATCATTGATTTAAAAGGGCTGATGGGAGATGCTTCCGACAATATTCCCGGTATTCCGGGTGTTGGTGAAAAGACCGCCCTGAAATTATTGCATCAATTTGAAACGGTTGAAAACCTTCTGCAGTCGATTGATGAGGTAAGCGGACAAAAATTGAAAGAGAAAATAGAAGAACATAGAGACCTGGCCCTATTAAGCAAAGAGTTGGCTACGATAACGAGGGAAGCGCCGCTTGAAGTTTCCGTAAACGAGACCGAGTACACTGGCATTGACCAGGATAGAGTCATCTCATTCTATAAGGAGCTTGGATTTTCGACTTTGCTCGATAAATTGGATGTAACGGAAAGTGCACCGCTTGAACAGGAGAAGATAGAGGTGCACACTGCCGAAATGACAGAAGCAATGTTTGCGGATGAATGTGCTTTATATGTTGAGATTTTAGAAGATAATTATCATCGTGCCGATATAATGGGGATCGCCATTAGTAATGAACAAGGTAATTTTTACTTCAATGGGGATGATGCTCTGAGTTCCGGGGCATTTAAATCCTGGGCAGAGGATGAAACAAAAAAGAAAACGGTATTCGATGCGAAGCGTACGGTTGTGGCACTGCGTCATCGAGGAGTTGAAATAAAGGGCATCGATTTTGATGTATTTTTGGCATCCTATATCCTGAATCCCGCAGAGTCAGTGGACGAAGTGGCAGAAATCACGAAAACACAAGGTGCGATCCGTCTTGAAACAGATGATGTTTTTTATGGAAAAGGTGCAAAACGCAAAATACCTGAGGAAGCGGAATTGAGGGAGCATATCGCCAGAAAATCGAAGGCGATCCTTTCTCTGAAAGAACCGATGATTGATAAGCTGCAAGAGTTCGAGCAATTTCACCTATTTACGGAACTGGAGCTGCCACTGTCGATCATCCTGGCCAATATGGAATGGCAGGGAATCAAGGTGGATATAGGCCGATTGAAAAACATGGGACAGGAATTAGCCATTCGCTTAAGAAACATCGAAGCCCGAATTTTTGATTTGGCAGGAGAGGCGTTCAATATCAATTCACCTAAACAGCTCGGGGCCATCCTGTTTGAAAAGTTGGAGCTTCCAGTCATGAAGAAAACCAAAACAGGTTATTCGACTTCAGCCGATGTGCTGGAAAAACTGGAGAGCAAGCATGATATCGTTAAGGAGATATTGCTGTATCGCCAGCTTGGTAAGTTGCAATCAACTTATATTGAAGGGTTGCTTAAAGTGGTCAATGGCAAAACGGACAAGGTGCACACCCGGTTCAACCAAGCATTGACCCAGACCGGCCGGTTAAGTTCTACAGATCCCAATCTGCAGAATATCCCGATCAGACTGGAAGAAGGCAGGAAAATCAGGCAGGCCTTCATTCCTTCCGAAAAGGATTGGATCATTTTTGCTGCCGACTACTCCCAGATCGAGTTACGCGTCCTGGCGCATATCGCCAATGACAGCGGATTGGTGGAAGCGTTCCAAGCCGGGATGGACATCCATACAAGGACAGCTATGGATGTATTCCATGTACCGGCAGAGCAAGTCACGTCGAACATGAGGCGCCATGCCAAAGCGGTCAACTTCGGAATCGTTTATGGTATAAGTGATTACGGGCTATCGCAAAGTCTTGGCATCACGAGAAAAGAAGCCGGAGAGTTCATCGAGAAGTATTTAAGAAGCTTTCCTGGTGTTCAGGAATATATGGAAGAAAGCATACATGAGGCCCGTCAAAAAGGATATAGCACGACTCTGATGCAAAGAAGGCGCTATATACCTGAGATAACAAGCAGGAATTTCAACATCAGGAGCTTTGCCGAACGGACAGCGATGAATACGCCGATTCAAGGCAGTGCCGCGGATATCATCAAGCTAGCCATGATAAACATGAATAAGCGCCTGAAACGGGAAGGTCTTAAAACGAGAATGCTTCTTCAGGTGCATGATGAATTGATTTTTGAAACTCCTCCTGAGGAACTCGAAATCCTTAAAGTGATCGTTCCGGAGGAAATGGAAAATGCCATTGAATTGAACGTGCCCCTTAAAGTGGATTATGCTTTCGGGCCAACATGGTTTGATGCCAAATAATAAAAGATAGGTGATTGCAATGCCAGAACTTCCAGAAGTGGAAACAGTCAGAAGAACGTTAGAGCAGCTCGTGCTCGGAAAAGAGATCAAGGAAGTGTCAGTCTTCTGGCCAAAGATCATAAAAGCGCCTGAACCTGTCGAACAGTTTCAGGATGCTTTAAGGGGACAGACAATTTCTGGAATAGGCCGTCGGGGCAAGTTCCTCATTTTCACCTTGGATGATTATTCGTTGGTTTCGCATTTAAGAATGGAGGGGAAATACGGCGTGCATCCAAAAGAAGAGCCGTATGATAAGCATACCCATGTGATTTTCACTTTCACGGATGGAAGTGAACTTAGGTACAGGGATGTCCGGAAATTCGGAACGATGCATCTGTTTGCCAAAGGGGAAGAATTTGAGCGGTTGCCACTGTTGCATTTAGGGCCTGAACCGTTGTCTGAAGATTTTACTGTCGAGGGGCTAAGTAGCAAGTTGGCAAGAACCAACAGGAAAATCAAGCCCGTTCTCCTTGATCAAACGGTTGTCGTCGGGATTGGGAATATATATGTAGACGAGTCGTTATTCCGTTCCGGTATCCATCCGGAGAGAATCGCTTCTTCACTCTCGGTGCAGGAAATCAAAACGTTGCATGCAGAAATCATTGCGACGTTAGGTGAAGCTGTGGAAAAAGGCGGGAGTACGATTCGTTCATACATTAATTCCCAAGGGCAAATCGGCATGTTTCAGTTGGAACTGAATGTTTATGGCCGAAAAGGCGAGAACTGCAAAACATGCGGCACGCCTCTTGAAAAACTGGTTGTTGCAGGACGCGGCACACATATTTGCCCGTCATGCCAGCCGCTAAAATAGGTAATGTTTTTTCAAACACATCGGATGGGCTCCATCCATATACTAGGGTAGCAACGAGTAGGGAAGGAGTATTATTCCGATGTGGCTACAAATTATTTTTCTCGCTTTTGCAGTTAGTATTGACGGATTTGGCGTAGGTTTGACATTCGGTATGCGGAAGATGAAAATCCCCTTAAGGTCAATAGCGGTCATCTCATTTTGTTCTGCATTGAGTTTAGGTATTGCGATGGTCATCGGACAATTCATCAGTCAGCTCATATCGATCGGGGCGGCAGAAAAAACGGGTGGCATCATCCTCATTTTCCTTGGTGCCTGGATGGTATACCAGTATTTTAAGCCTGAAAAAGATTTGAAAGATGATAGATATCATGAAAAGATCATCTTTAATTTTGAAATTAAATCACTTGGGGTCGTCATTAATATTTTACAAAAACCATTGAATGCCGATTTTGATAAATCAGGTACGATTACGGGTGTTGAAGCGCTTGTTCTGGGGTTTGCACTTTCGCTGGATGCGTTCGGAGCCGGAGTTGGAGCGGCTATGATCGGCATTTCACCGATTATCCTCGCAGGGTGCATCGCTGTTATGAGTTCAATTTTCATTTGGAGCGGAATTCAAAGCGGGAAATTGCTTTCAAATAATAAAGTTGTCCAGCATTTGTCCTTTCTTCCAGGTGTACTATTGATTATCATCGGTTTATTCAAGTTATGATACATGGTTAAAAGGGGGAGCTTATGGGACAAATCATTGGAATCACCGGAGGCATCGCCAGTGGGAAAAGCACCGTCAGCCTTTATTTACAGGAACTCGGATTCACGATTGTCGATGCAGATCTAGCTTCCCGTGCTGTCGTTGAGCCAGGTGAAGAAGCCTATCATCAAGTTGTGAAGGCATTTGGTGAAGATATCTTATTGCCGGATGGGAATATAGATCGCGTAAAGCTCGGGTCGATCATATTTAATGATCAGGAAAAGAGATTGCTATTGAATGGCATCGTGCATCCTGCCGTCAGGAATTGGATGCGCCTCAAAACGGAAGAGGCACTATCATCAGGGGAAGAAACGGTGTTCATGGATATTCCGCTCCTATTCGAAAGTAAGCTGACATTCATGGTGGAAAAGACGCTTTTGATCTATGTGGATGAGCAAGTTCAATTGCAGCGATTAATGAACAGGAATGGTCTTTCGGAGACGGAGGCACTTGCCAGGATCAATTCGCAAATGCCCTTGGCCGATAAAAAGGCTTTAGCGGATGCCGTCATCGACAATAATGGGGACATTAATGAAACGAAGAGGCAAGTGAAGTCCATACTTAGCGAATGGCATGTCATATAATCATGATAAAAAGAAGAAACCACCCGGTTTCTTCTTTTTGTGTTGAAAAAATAAGTACAATCCGCATTTTTATTAGCACAATTCCTTTGAATTATGTTATACTAATTACATGTGAAGGGTAATAAGTATAACATTAATATTTTCTGGAGGGTCCGAACAATGAATTCAAGAATAGCGATTAACGGGTTTGGGAGAATTGGAAGAATGGTTTTCCGAAAGGCCATATTAGATGAGAGTTTGGACATTGTTGCCATTAATGCAAGCTATCCAGCTGAAACTTTAGCACACTTACTAAAATATGATACGATACATGGTAAATTCGACGGTATCATTATAGCGGAAGATGATTCACTAGTAGTGAATGGCCGCCGAGTAAAACTAATAAATAACCGCGATCCAAAGCTATTGCCTTGGAAAGAGTTGAACATAGATATTGTAATTGAAGCTACGGGCAAATTCAATGATCGTTCTAAAGCGGCTCTTCATTTAGATGCAGGAGCAAAAAGAGTTATTTTATCAGCGCCGGGTAAAAATGAAGACGTTACCATTGTAATGGGTGTTAATGAGGAAGTGCTGGAAATCGACAAGCATTTCGTCATATCCAATGCATCTTGTACAACCAACTGTCTTGGACCGGTTGCAAAAGTGCTTGATGAAAAATTCGGCATAAACAACGGTTTAATGACAACGATCCATTCTTATACAAATGATCAAAATAATATCGATAACCCGCACAAAGACTTAAGACGTGCCCGTGCTGCTGCGGAAAGCATCATTCCTACGACTACAGGAGCTGCAAAAGCCATCTCACTAGTGTTGCCGCAATTAAAAGGCAAGCTTCATGGAATGGCATTACGCGTACCGACACCTAACGTATCTCTAGTCGATCTTGTGGTGGATTTAAACTGTGATGTCACGATTGATGAAGTGAACCAAGCCTTCATCGATGCTTCAGAAAATGAACTCAAAGGAATTATGGAATTCACGATGGAACCTTTAGTTTCCAGTGATTTCAAAACGAATCCTCACTCTGCAATCATCGATGGTTTGACGACGATGATGATTGGGGACAGGAAAGTGAAAGTCCTTGCCTGGTATGATAATGAGTGGGGTTACTCCAACCGGGTAGTGGACCTTGTGAAATTGGTTGGATCCGAATTGAAAAAAACTTCCCAAGTCGAATTATCAGTACAATAATGAAAAAATCGAGCCTGCTAAAATTTTTTAGCGGGCTATTTTTAATGCAGTGATCCATCAATTCCTTGCTGCTTTAAGGCGCTGAATAAACCCCGAAAACAGAATTTCCCCCACATTGGAACCTTCGCTATATCCCTATTACATATAAAGTTTATCTTTCCAGAATTTCAATTTGGAGTTGCAAAAAAAATTCAAAGCATATATACTATGAATCGTGAACTTCTTCCAAAGCGGTTTGCATGATGGCTACTTAAAGGGTTAGGACCTCTTTGGACTAACTTTCCCCCGTGGTAGTTATCAGAACTTATTTTTAAATCATGGTAAGGGGGAAGCTTAATATGGAAACAGCTTACACTATGGAAACAATGGGTAGACATGTCATTTCTGAACTTTGGGGTTGTGACTTTGAAAAACTGAACAATATCGATTTAATTGAAAAGATTTTTGTTGATGCTGCTTTGAAATCAGGTGCAGAGGTACGAGAAGTTGCCTTTCACAAATTTGCTCCACAAGGGGTCAGCGGGGTTGTCATCATTTCTGAATCACACTTAACGATTCACAGTTTTCCAGAACACGGCTATGCGAGCATCGATGTCTATACATGCGGTAACTTGGATCCGAATATTGCGGCAGATTATATTGCAGAAGCTTTGAATGCGCAAACACGTGAAAACATAGAATTACCACGTGGATTAGGTCCTGTACAAATGAAAAAAGCTAATATAAGTGCCCTATAAAAAACACGTATACACAGAGATGCCATGGGTGCATCTCTTTTTTAATGCAATGAATCGGCAGCCTGCTTCACTTTATAGCTAATGATTGCGTGTAGCACAAAGACCTTGACAAAGGTGCTCCAAGGGCAGAACAAAAGTGCCTGCTGCTGGAAGTTACACTTTTTACTTGTACTGGCCGTTCCTTTTAATATAAGATTAAGATAGAGAAGTAAATCCTTGGGGAACATTTAGATAGGGGAGTCCTACATAAAATACGGAGCTGATAATGATGAAATGCCCATCATGTCAATATAACGGAACAAGAGTGCTCGATTCCAGGCCAGTCGATGAAAGTAAATCGATTCGACGACGCCGTGAATGTGAGGCATGTGGTTTTCGATTCACGACATTTGAAAAGGTGGAGGAAACACCGCTTATTGTAGTGAAAAAGGGCGGGACACGGGAAGAGTTCAGTCGTGATAAAATCCTGCGTGGCTTAATCAGGGCTTGCGAAAAACGCCCGGTTCCCTTGAAGGAACTAGAGCAAATTACCAGTTATGTAGAAAAAGAACTGCGCAATCAGGGCATATCGGAAGTGAAAAGCGACAATGTCGGCGAAATGGTGATGGACAAGCTGGCGGAAGTCGATGAGGTTGCCTATGTAAGGTTCGCATCCGTCTATCGGCAATTTAAAGATATCAATGTCTTTATCGATGAATTGAAAGATTTAATAAATAAGGAAAGAAAGTAGAGCTGAAGATTCACTTTGGCTCTTTTTTCACTACATCTTTTGAA
The DNA here is from genome assembly GCF_018613275.1 of Bacillus sp. ISL-4. Taxonomy (NCBI): domain Bacteria; kingdom Bacillati; phylum Bacillota; class Bacilli; order Caryophanales; family Bacillaceae; genus Bacillus; species Bacillus sp. ISL-4. The sequence continues at coordinate 61,163 of NZ_JAGGQN010000013.1, read as the reverse complement.
AGGTTTGAATGGAGATGTCAATGCATTGGCAAGAATTGCTCCCAGCGGATTCATATTTGGTCTCATCTGCGGGGCTGCTTCATGATTATGATCGGAAAATACTTACCCGACTATATCAACCTCTTATTGGACCTATCTGTATTAGCCTATATATGACGTTATGGAGTGAGCTGGAGGAAAACAGGCTATGGTCGGAAACCTCCTCACATTATCAATTAATGAATACCATCGGCCTTAAGTTAGGTGATATTTACGAAGCACGCCTTTTACTTGAAGGAATTGGTCTGTTGAATGTATATAAGAAATCGAAAAATGAAACGAAGGAATTCATCTATGAGTTAAACCCGCCGCTTTCCCCGCAGCAGTTTTTCACGGATGGAATGCTGAATATTTACTTGTACAAAAAAATCGGCAAAGCGCAATTCAACCGGTTAAAGAGATTCTTTTGTGATGATCATATCTTAACCGATCAATATGAAGGTGTGACTAAATCTTTTGCGGAAGTATTCTCATCAGATCATTTGGACTCTTTATATGTAACGGATGAAGCGAAGGACGAATGGAAACCGATGCCTGAACAGCAATTCATCGATCGGACGGAAGGCGTCGAGCCATCGGGATTTGATGACTTATTTGATTTTGACCTTTTATTTGCCGGGATGAAATCCTCAATCGTACCGAAAAAGGCCTTTACTCCGAAAATAAAAAGTACGATTGCCAAACTTGCTTTTTTATATGGCATTGATCCGCTGGAAATGCAAAAACTAGTAATGGATGCCGTTTCATTGGATGATGAAATCGATGAGGAAGTGCTCAGAAAGGCGGCAAGGGACTGGTACCAGATCGAACGGCAGGCAGATATGCCTTCCCTAGTCAATCGGGTGCAGCCGATTCGTGAACGGACACAAAAAGAAGAACCGAAAACACAGGAACAAGAGTTAATCCGTCATTTGGAGACGATTTCCCCAAGGGAGCGACTGATGCAATTGTCTGGAGGCGCAGAGCCATCAAGCGGTGATTTAAAAGTGGTTGAGGGCGTGATGATCAATCAAAAGCTGAATCCGGGTGTCGTCAATGTCTTGATTGAATACGTCATGCTCAAAACGGATATGAAGTTCACGAAGGGCTATGTGGAAAAGCTGGCAGGCCATTGGGCACGGCTGAAGGTCTCTACGGTCGTCGAGGCGATGGAACTAGCTAAAAATGAACATAGGAAATATCAGGACTGGGCTCAAGGAAGCAGGAATGCTGCGAAGGGCAGCCGGAAAAAGGCGATACGGGAAGAAGTGGTTCCGGAGTGGCTTGAGAAAAAAGAAGAAGCACAGCTGGAGCAGAATGCAGATCAGCCTGAATTGAATGCCCAGAAACGCGAGCTACAGGAGAAATGGAAGCAGTGGAAAGCAGGAGGTGAAATGAACGATGGAAAAGATTAATAGATCCCTTAATAAATTGGCCAATACAAACCAATTTCAACAACGTTATGAAAAGCTGAAACAGGAGATTTTTGAAGACGAACAAGTGCGGTTATTTTTGAATGCCAACAGTTCGACGGTCACGAAGGAAATGATTGATAAAAACTTGGGGAAGCTTTATGAGTTCACTACACAAAGCAATAAATGTGATAAATGTCCAAGCTTGAATGGCTGCATCAATATGATGCAAGGGTATTATCCCAAATTGGTGGTTCAAGGGAAGGCCCTGAACCTGAATTATGAAATCTGCCCGCGGAAATTGGCAGAGGATGAAAAGCGGAAACGGGAAAAATTGATCCGCAGCCTGTATGTACCGAAGGATATTTTAAAGGCGACCATTGAGGACTTTACCCAAACGGATAATGAAAACAAACGCTTGGGTGTTTTAAGCAAGGCGATGTCGTTCATTATGGAATATGAGCCAGGTAAAATGCAAAAAGGCTTATATATATATGGGAAATTCGGTGTTGGGAAAACGTACTTATTAGGTGCGATTGCCAATGAACTTGCACAAAGGCAAATTTCCTCCCTTATTGTCTATGTCCCTGACTACTTGCGGGAACTTAAGGGGTCGATAGGTGATAATACGGTCAATGAAAAAATTGAGATGGTGAAAACGGCACCTGTTCTCATGCTGGATGATATTGGAGCGGAGTCCATGACGAGCTGGGGACGCGATGAGGTTTTTGGTCCGATTTTGCAATTTAGGATGCTGGAAAACCTGCCGACGTTTTTCACTTCGAATTTTGACCTGAATGGCCTGGAGAACCACCTAACCTTTTCACAGCGTGGTGAGAAGGAAGAAGTGAAGGCGGCCAGGATAATGGAAAGAATTCAATATTTAGCGGAGCCGGTCAAGCTGGATGGCTTGAATCGGAGAAGATGAAGGAAAGTGGTCTCTTAATGGAGGTCACTTTTTTCTTTTACAAGGCCCATCCTACTTCTAAACACGTCCCCATCCCCATATACATGAACAAAGAGGCAAGGGGGAAGGGGGGATGTCGTAGTGCAAATTTCGTTTCAAAACGATTCAGAGGCAATGAAATTACTGAATTTTGTTTCTGTCCATCCACTGGGGGCAGAATTTCAAGCATACATTCGATTTCTTCCGCAACAAGGCATGCATGTGGATATGACGAAGTCTTCAGGTGATAAATGGCTAATTCTGCTTCGTGATGCATTTCATTCTTTTTTATTGGAAGAAAAGACGATTCCTGTTCTGGAGCAAATAATAGTCGGTAAATTTTTTTATAGGGAACGGGAAGAAATTGAAGCCATCATTGAAATTGCATCATCGATCATCGAGGTGGAAAGAGCCAGGAATCAAGATGGAGCATTCAGTACGGAGAAACGATTGATTGAGGAAGGACTTCAAAGCATATTGGCTGGAAAGGTATCTTTTTCATTCGATTCTTTTACGACCTTCCGTTTAAAATCATTTCAGCACACTTTGGAAAAGTATGTCGTTAAGGCGATTGATGAATACAAGCTGGAACAGGACTATCAAAATTTCATTGCCACTCTCCGTGATTGCCTTCATGGGCAGGAGTCGAAATTAAGAAAGCTGCACCTGGTCAACCGGGATGGTTTTCATTTCTATGATCAGAAATTCAGCAAACTCGACCGGCCAAAAATCAATAGTATGATCGACAGGAGACTTCTTGTCAAAAGTTCACTTTTTCTCGATACGGTGATACTTGCCCCGCTTTTATCGATTGCTCCCGAAAACTTGTGCATCTATACCGATGACAAGGAAGAAGGACTGATCCAGACCATTTCAAGGATTTTCGAAGAACGGGCGACCATCTTGCCACTTTCGTCATTTTCGATGCATTTGAATGATCTTTCGTGGAAAAAAGAAAATTAACCTTGATTTTCACCGTATAACAAATTATAATTTCCTACATACTATTAAAAAACTAAAAGTTATGATGAGGACAAGGGTATTCTAGTCGCCGATTATCAGAGAGGGGAGCCAACAGGCTGTAAGCTTCCTATTCGCATGGAACACTTACCACCTTTAAACTTCGGCTCGGAAAGCAGGCATTCTGCGAATATGAGCTGACGGGAAGCTGCCGTTACCAAGTTACAAGTGCCATTTTGCCGTGAAAAGCAAGCTGGAACGAGGGTGGAACCGCGGGTTAATGATATTTATTACTAAGCTCGTCCCTGTTTTATACAGGGGCGGGCTTTTTTGTGTTGTAATGGAATCAAAAACCTGTAATTTGTTCGAACAATAAGAAGGAGTGAAACTGAATGTCAGAATTACTGAAAATATCTTTTCCTGACGGAGCGGTTAAGGAGTTTGCTAAAGGCACAACAACTGAAGACATCGCTGCATCCATCAGTCCTGGTTTAAGGAAAAAATCCATTGCCGGAAAATTCAATGGTGAATTATATGATTTGAAACGTCCGATTGAACAAGATGGTACAATCGAAATCGTCACACAGGACGCGGCGGATGCTCTTGAAGTATTGCGTCACAGTACAGCACACTTGATGGCACAAGCGATCAAACGTTTGTACAAAAACGCTAAATTCGGCGTAGGTCCGGTCATTGAGGGCGGTTTTTACTATGATATGGATCTGGAGGAATCATTGACTCCCGAAGATCTTCCATTGATTGAAAAAGAAATGAAGAAAATCGTCAACGAAAACTTGGAAATTTCCCGCATCGAAGTGAGTCGTGATGAAGCGATTTCCCGTTTTAAAGAAATCGGCGACGAGTATAAATTGGAGTTGATCGATGCGATTCCTGCCGATCAGCAGGTAACGCTTTATGAGCAGGGTGAATTCTTTGACCTTTGTCGTGGAATTCATGTTCCATCAACGGGGAAAATCAAAGAGTTCAAGCTATTGAGCATCGCTGGAGCATACTGGAGAGGCGATAGCAAAAACAAAATGCTTCAACGCATTTACGGTACGGCTTTCTATAAAAAAGAAGATTTGGCCGAACACCTGCGTTTCCTTGAAGAGGCCAAGGAACGTGACCATCGTAAAATCGGCAAAGAATTGAACTTGTTCATGAGCTCACAGAAAGTGGGGCAAGGGTTGCCGATGTGGTTGCCAAAAGGCGCGACCATCCGTCGGACAATCGAAAGATATATCGTGGACAAGGAAGAACGATTGGGCTATGACCATGTTTACACACCTGTAATGGGAAGCGTGGACCTTTATAAAACATCTGGACACTGGGATCATTACCAGGACGGCATGTTTCCTGTCATGGAGATGGAAAACGAACAGCTTGTCCTGCGTCCGATGAACTGTCCGCATCACATGATGGTCTATAAAAACAGTATCCATAGCTACCGCGAACTGCCAATTCGGATTGCCGAGCTAGGCTTGATGCACCGCTATGAAATGTCAGGTGCCCTTTCAGGCCTTCAGCGTGTACGTGGAATGACATTGAATGATGCTCACATTTTCGTCCGTCCCGACCAAATCAAAGAAGAGTTCAAGCGCGTTGTGAACCTGGTTCTGGAAGTATATAAAGATTTCGATATCAAGGATTATTCATTCCGACTGTCTTATCGCGATCCTCAGGATACAGAAAAATACTTCGATGATGATGACATGTGGGAAAAAGCACAAAGCATGTTAAAAGGCGCCATGGATGAACTTGGCCTGGATTACTTTGAAGCGGAAGGTGAAGCGGCATTCTACGGTCCTAAGCTTGATGTTCAGGTGCGTACTGCCTTAGGGAAAGATGAAACGCTTTCCACTGTTCAGCTTGATTTCTTGCTTCCTGAACGTTTTGATCTTAATTACGTCGGTGAGGACGGCAAGCAGCACCGTCCGGTTGTTATCCACCGCGGCGTCGTTTCCACAATGGAACGTTTTGTCGCTTACTTGATCGAAGAATACAAGGGGGCATTCCCGACTTGGCTTGCACCTATCCAAGCGCAAGTGATCCCGGTCTCACCTGAAGTGCACTTGGATTATGCGAAAGAAGTACAGGAAAAACTTAAAGCGCAAGGCATTCGTGTCGACCTGGATACACGTGACGAGAAAATCGGTTACAAAATCCGTGAAGCGCAAATGCAAAAAATCCCGTACATGCTGGTTGTTGGAGACAATGAAGTCAAAGAAGGCAGCGTGAATGTACGTAAATACGGTGAACAAAAATCCGAAACGATCGCTTTTGAAGATTTCGTTTCAGCGATTAAGGCGGAAGTGAGTCGTTAAAAGCAAAAAGAGGGGCACATATAGTTGTGTCCCTCTTTTTAATTAAGGCATGATAAAATGAAACCATCATGTGAAAATATGTACAGCAATGAAAAGGAGGGTCAGCATGAAAAAGAAATTTTCTTATCTATTCGGACCGACATTTCTTGTCATCATCATCTTATTGTTATGGGATGATTATCGACAATATGCCATTGTCCCGGTCCTGCTTTTTTGGATAGTCCTATTTTCCTGGGACACCATTGAGAAAAAGAAAAAGGCGAAAGAAAACTCTTAGCATTTGATCGCCTCGATCAGTATGGTCTGTAACCAAAGGGGGAGTGGGGATAAATGGAGATTAGAAAGGCTTCAAGGAAAGACGCGGGTAACCTGGCTGCTCTGTTCAATCATGTTGAAGATTCCGGGTATATGCTGTTCAACCCTGGGGAAAGAAAAGCGACGGGGAAACAAATGGAAAAGCAAATGGAGCAAATTGAAAAAAGTCCCCTTTCCGTTTTCCTCGTTGCTGCTAGCGGTCATGAGTTGAAAGGTTACCTAATCTTATTGGGCAATCAAATGGGCCGAACGAGGCATTCGGCCAAAATCGTCATCGGCATCAATGAACAGGACAGAGGAAAAGGCATCGGTACAAAGCTATTTCAGAAAATGGAGGAGCATGCACGGACAAACGAAATACGTCGCCTGGAATTGTCCGTGATCGCAAACAACGCCCCTGCGCTTTCCTTATATCGAAAGATGGGTTTTGAAAAGGAAGGAATAAAGCGGGAATCACTGTTTTTTGATGGAAAGTATCATGATGAATATTTTTTGTCCAAATTACTTTAAAAAACGTATTGTCAAATAACTGAATGTCTGATAATATTAATTTTGTTGTGAAAAACGAATAAAATTTAGCATTTGACAAGTCATCAGTGTTTATGATATATTTCTAAAGTGAATTGAATACGTGTTTGATGAAAAGAAGAAGCACCCGCTTCTCACCTGGTTGACGCAAACAATGCAGTTAACAGGTCATGATTTGATTATTTGGATCTTTCTGAATGAGTCTATCAGTGTGGGTGCAGCATGCATCCACACTTTTTTATTATGATTATATCCTGTAAGCGAGTTGTGAGCGTGACCGAATTTATTCAAATATTCGTATTCGCCAATATCTTTGGAGGTGGCTAACTATTAGTAAAGACGCGATGGTAAACGAGGGCATCCGAGCCCGTGAAGTTCGTCTTATTGACCAAAACGGAGAACAACTTGGAATTAAAACGAAATTCGAAGCAATGGAAATTGCCGCTCGTGTAAATCTTGATCTAGTTTTAGTTGCTGCAAATGCAAAGCCTCCGGTAGCCCGGATCATGGACTACGGAAAACACCGCTTCGAGCAGCAAAAGAAAGACAAGGAAGCACGTAAAAATCAAAAAGTCATCAGTCTGAAAGAGGTTCGTTTGAGCCCGACGATTGAAGAACATGATTTCAATACGAAGCTTCGCAACGGTATTAAATTCCTTGAAAAAGGCGATAAAGTAAAAGCTTCTATCCGATTCAAAGGACGTGCCATTACACATAAGGAAATTGGTCAACGTGTACTCGTTCGTTTTTCTGAAGCATGTAAAGAAGTGGCTACAATCGAGCAACACCCAAAAATGGACGGGCGCAGCATGTTCATTATCTTAGCACCGAAAAACGAAAAGTAATTGTAAAGTAATTTGTAATGAGGAGGAATACCTTATGCCTAAAATGAAAACTCACCGCGGATCTGCTAAACGTTTCAAAAAGACTGGATCCGGCAAACTTAAGCGTTCTAACGCTTACACAAGCCATTTATTTGCTAACAAATCTACTAAGCAAAAGCGTAAGCTTCGCAAAGCTAGCCTTGTAAGCAAAGGTGACTTCAAACGTATTCGTCATATGCTAGACAACATTAAATAAGTTCGATTTATCGAGTTAAATAGGAGGGAAATAACATGCCACGTGTAAAAGGCGGTACTGTTACTCGCAAACGTCGTAAAAAGGTAATAAAATTAGCTAAAGGTTACTATGGCGCGAAACATATTCTTTTCAAAGTAGCTAACCAACAAGTAATGAAGTCAGGAAACTATGCTTTCCGTGACCGTCGTCAAAAGAAACGTGATTTCCGCAAACTTTGGATCACTCGTATCAACGCTGCAGCACGCATCAACGGTCTTTCTTACAGCCGTTTAATGCATGGTCTAAAGCTTGCTGGTATCGAAGTGAACCGCAAAATGCTTGCTGATCTTGCTGTTGCTGACGAACAAGCTTTTGCTCAATTAGCAACTGCTGCTAAACAACAATTAGACAAATAAGTCTGACTGATACAGCCACTCTCTTTTCAAGAGGGTGGCTTTTTACATATTTAAAGGAGGGAATGAGAATGCAAGGAGTATGGTTCATTGCTGCTTATATGATCATCACGAACATCATCGGATTTGCCTTAATGGGAATCGACAAAAGGAAAGCGCGTAATGGGGAGTACCGGATCAGCGAAAGGACACTTTGGTTTTGGGCGGTCATAGGCGGGGGGACTGGGTCCTTTTTGGGGATGAAACAATTCCGCCATAAGACGAAGCATGCCGCTTTTAAGTGGGGCCTGCCCCTATTGATGATTCTTCAGATAGCCTTATTGATCAAGATATTCATTCAATTGTAATATGTAGCCCGTATGATGTATATGCTTTGTAGAAGCAGCAAAGAGTAGCTGGAGGGAGAGCATGAATGATAAACTGACACTTGTGATGAGCTACGTTCAATCTGGCAGCGTGTTTGCACCGTTGATTTTTATCACTTTTCATTTATTAAGGCAATTTTTATTCATTCCCGTCATTGTAGTTTGCATGTCTGGCGGAGTATTATTCGGGGCAGCCTTTGGAACCATCTATTCGGTAATCGGTTTGACATTGTCCAGTATGGCCTTTTATTTCGTGATAGGCAAATTTCCGAAAACAAAGGATAGGCTGCTGCGGCTAAAGAATAAGCTGTTTGGAAATCGAAAGCTAAATAGTCGGCAAATTGCAGTACTGAGGCTAATACCATTCATACACTTTTACTTACTGTCGCTTTGCTTATTGGAATCCAATAAAGGGCTGAAAAATTATTTTTATCTATCCTTCATGACCAATCTCCCTGTAGCATTCGTATACACGGTTTTTGGCCACTATATTGCAGATTTCAGTCCAACGATGATCGTCATCATTTTATTATCCTTAACCTTATTGATCTATTTATTGAGAGAGAAGCAGACGGTCGTCCCTTGGAAGGAATTTTTTCGTTCAGATGATTAATATAGAGCCTTGAGTCCATTTTTCTCAAGGCTCTTCATTACGTTTAATTTTTTTCATTTTTGTAAAAACTCCTTAACTGGGCTCTTCCAATCAATAACGGCATCCGGATATTGTTTTTTAATGGCTGCCTCGATTTTTAAGAAGTCATTTCGCTTCAAGCCTTTCAGGCCGGCCGTTTTTTTAGGCCATATGAAGATGGAGATGACCTCGAAGGAGCGTTCCGTCGTCCCTAAATACTTTTCCCCTTCAAACATCACCCCGTTGTACGTCAATAAAAAATTCTTTCGTATATTGGCTGTATCGTCGAGCAGAAAGAACTTTTTCTGTTCATGTGCAAGTTCTAATTTTCTTTTCGGATTAAATAGGTATTTGATAACTGTATATATTAAGAAAATGATGAGAGCCAAAAGAATGAGCCGCATGATCAATACCATGGTTCTACCTCCTTAAACAGAGTGATTCCCTTCATTTACGTATGGGTTTTTAATAAGTTTCATTTATTTGATATAATTTAGGGGAAGACGATAGAAAGAAGTGATGAAAATGAACATAGGTAAATTAATGGAAATGCAGGCAGCTTTGGACGAGCATATACAATCAAAGCATGATTTGGGTGCTGAAGATTTAGTGGAACGGAAGATACTTGCTCTTTTAGTGGAGCTTGGAGAGCTTGCCAATGAAACAAGATGTTTTAAATTCTGGAGTCTTAAAGGCCCCTCTGATAAAGAAACGATTTTGGCTGAATACGTGGATGGCATTCATTTCATTTTGTCACTTGGGATCGAACGGGGATTTGTACCGGAAGTTCCATCCGCCTTCAAGATGGATCAGGAGGATTTGACGGTCCAATTTACTGCTATTTACGGCTATATAAGTGAATTTCGCACACAGTTGACAGAGTCAACTTTCCAAAAGGTTTTTGCTGCGTATTTACATTTAGGGGAGTTGCTTGGATTTTCAGCAGTGGATGTGGAAAAAGCATATATAAGCAAAAATGAAGTGAATTACGAAAGGCAAAAGCAAGGCTACTGATTGTTTATGTAATCAATTATCTGTATAATTATTCTTGTAATGTAAGTTATAGGGAGGTATAAGAATGGCTCAATTGGATGAAACGTTAAGGATGCTTGCTGACTTAACGGATGCTAAAGGCATCGCAGGAAATGAAAGTGAAGTAAGAAAAGTGATGACCGAATACATAACACCATTTGCGGATGAAATATCGACAGATGGCCTGGGAAGTTTGATTGCCAAGAAAACGGGTGATGAAAACGGACCGAAAATCATCGTTACCGGGCATATGGACGAAGTCGGTTTCATGATCACCCAAATTGATGATAAAGGATTTTTGCGTTTTCAGCCGGTAGGGGGTTGGTGGTCACAGGTAATGCTGGCTCAGCGCGTGACGATCGTTACAAGTAAAGGTGATATAACTGGCATTATCGGTTCCAAGCCGCCGCATATCCTGTCAGCGGAGGCGCGGAAGAAGCCGATTGATATTAAGGATATGTTTATTGATATCGGTGCATCCAGTAAAGAAGAAGTTAAGGAATGGGGTGTCAAGCCAGGGGATATGGTTGTGCCATATTTTGAATTCACGGTCATGAATAATGAAAAGATGCTGCTCGCCAAAGCCTGGGACAATCGAATTGGCTGTGCAATCGCCATTGATGTGCTTAAACAGCTGAAAGACAGCGACCATCCTAATGTAGTTTATGGAATTGGTGCTGTGCAAGAAGAGGTCGGCCTGCGTGGCTCCAAAACATCCACATTCAAAATTCAGCCGGATATCGGTTTTGCCGTCGATGTTGGCATTGCTGGTGATACACCGGGGGTTTCCGAAAAAGAAGCGATGAGTAAGATGGGGGAAGGACCGCAAATCGTCATCTATGATTCATCGATGGTGGCACATAAGGGATTACGCGATTTCGTCACCGACACGGCTGATGAAATGAATATTCCTTATCAATATGAGTCGATTCCAGGCGGCGGGACGGATGCCGGCTCCATCCATTTAACGGCAAATGGAGTTCCCGCACTGGCAATCACGATTGCGACACGCTACATTCATTCACACGCAGCAATGCTCCACCGGGATGATTATGAGAATGCAGTTAAGCTCATTGTCGAGGTGATCAAACGTCTCGATCGTGAAGCGGTTGATCGGATCATTTACGAGTAATATGAAAGTTAAAAATGGAGAGGCCTAATCAGGTCCTCTCCATTTTCTTTTCCTTATTTCTACTTATCTTCGACGATTATATAGACCGCTTTGATGGGACCATGAACGCCGACGACAAGGTCCATTTCGATATCAGCCGAATTGCTCGGCCCTGTTATGAAGTTGATGCAGGAAGGAACGACTTCGCCCCGGGTAACTTTGGAACGGATGGCCGCTGCAGCCTGTGTCATTCGCGGAACGATGGTGCTTTTTGGAATGATGGAAACATGGCAGGAAGGAAGGAAGCTGATGGAACGGCCATGGTCCTTGTCGCTGAACAAGACGACGGTCGCTGATTCTGCTAGTGTCATCTCACTGAATGTGATTCCGATGTTAGCACTTTCTGCTTTTTCGATATTTTCTTTCCCGGCTTGGTGATCCCATATATGGACATTTTTTTCCTTTAAGATACCCTCCAATCCATAGTCGAAAAATCGATCGTCCTTAGGGATGATCAAGGGCCCGTTTCCAAGTTCCTCGATCACCTGTTTTAAACAATGCATCACTTGCTTGGAGTCGGTAACGTGAACCTGAGTATGCACCCGTTTACATTGCTCCTCCAATTCCGCGACAAGATCATTTGGTGTCGCATGTTTCAAAACTTCTTTTTGGGGGGCGTGCTTCCATTCCGGAACGGAGATGCCTTCCGTAATAGGAGCCCTTCCCAGGTTTTTGGCTATATTGTTTAAAAATGTCCCTTCATTATGGATGGTTCCATTCATGATGGTTTCCCTCCTTTTTCCCGATTTTTGAACCAGTCCCGAAAGCTCTCTTTCCCTGGAGCAGGGAACTCGCGGCTTTCCGTCCAAGTTTTGAGTGGTCCCGGTCCTTTCGAGATGATATCCCCCGTTTTAAAAGGAGACATCGCGGATGGGGCCATTTTGGAGCCGAACTTATAAAGCATAGGCGAGGCCGCACCGATTCCGAAGGCTTTCATGGCCATCCTTTCTGAGAATGGAGCCATTTTTTCCTTTTCAACGATGACCTCACGATGCTTCCTCAGTAAGTCATGGAGAGGAATCTTAACCGGACAGGCATCCGTACAGGCTGCACAAAGAGTGGAGGCATATGGCAGCTCCTTGAAATCATCATACCCCCCGAGTAAGGGGGAAAGCACAGCACCGATTGGTCCTGGATATATTGAACCATATGAATGACCGCCAACCTGGCGATAAACCGGGCAGACATTTATACAGGCGGCACATCGAATGCATTGAAGAACGGATTGAAACTCAGTTCCTAAAATGGAGGAGCGTCCATTATCTACGATCACAAGGTGAAATTCCTCGGGGCCGTCTACATCTCCTTCATCACGCGGCCCGGTAAGTGCGGTGATGTAACTGGTCAACCTTTGGCCGACAGCGCTTCTTGTCAATAAGCTGACAAGGATTTCGAATTCATCGAATGTAGGTACAAGCCGTTCCATTCCCATCACGGTGATTTGCGTTTTTGGGAGGGCAGTGACCAAATCGGCATTTCCTTCATTCGTCACCAAACCGATCGAGCCCGATTCGGCAATAGCAAAATTACAGCCAGTAATGCCCACATCGGCGCTTAAGAAATCTTTCCGCAGAATGCCCCGCACATGGGCGGTAAGCTCTTCCGGCTTTTCGGTTTGCGTATATGCAAGCTTTTCTTTAAAGACATCCCTAATCTGCTCCTTATTTTTATGGAGAGCAGGTGCGACGATATGGGAAGGGGGATCATGATCATCCACTTGTAGAATGTATTCACCAAGGTCCGTTTCAACGACATCGAGGCCAACTGCTTCAAGAGTTGCATTCAAATTGATCTCTTCCGTGACCATCGATTTGGATTTCACGACCTTTTTGGCGTTCTTTTTTACAATGACATCCTTAATGTAGCCGCTTGCTTCTTCAGCGGTTTCAGCGAAGAAGACATGACCGCCCCTTTTCGAAACGTTTTCTGCAAGCTGGTGCAAATAGAAATCAAGGTTACTAAGCACATGCTGCCGGATTTCTTCCCCAAGGGACCGCCAATCCTCCCAGCTTCCCAATTCATCAACGGCAGTCAGTCGCCTTCCGTGTAATCGTTCTTGGGCACTCGATACGGCCAATCGCATAAAATCATTATGTATTCCTTCATCCACCCGGTCTTTAAACTTGGCAGAGCTGGTTTTCATAGCCATTAGTTTTTCCCTCCTCGCTTTCTTTAAATACTATTCAGGACTTCCGCGATATGAAGCACTTTGACCGGTTGCCCCTTCCTTTGGATCCGTCCGCCGATATTCATCAAACATCCTGCATCCCCGCCTATTAAAAAATCGGCGCCGGTAGCTTCAATATTGCAGACCTTCTCCTCGACCATTTGCCCGGAAATGTCCCCCATCTTAACCGAAAAGGTCCCCCCGAACCCGCAGCAGTTTTGGGCATCCGGAAGTGGTGTCATTTCCAGCCCCCTGACATGGCTTAACAAAATGGCAGGTGCTTCCTTCACCTTAAGCAGCCGTGTCATATGGCATGAAGTATGATAAGTGGCCTTTCCCTTAAGGGTCGCCCCGACATCGGTCACTTTTAAGACATCCACGATGAATTGGGTCAATTCATATGTTTTAGCCGCTAATGATTCCGCCCTCTTTTCCCATTCGGCATCGCCTTTGAAAAGGACCGGATATTCTTTGAACATCGCTGCGCAGGAACCGGAAGGGGTTACGATGTATTCAGCATCCGCGAACGTTTTAATCATCTTTTTCATAGCTTCCTTCGATTCCTTCGTATACCCGCTATTATATGCGGGCTGTCCGCAGCATATCTGGGACTCCGGGAAATCGATCTCACAGCCTAATCTCTCGAGTAGCTCCACTGTCGCTTTGCCGACATTGGATTGAAACAAATCCACTAAACATGTTGCAAAGAGAGTAACTTTCAATTTGAACTCCTCCTTTTTCAAATAGGTTAACAGGTCATCTGATGACTAGAAAATGGAAAAAGGAAATGGTTAAGAGAATATACCAATTTCCAAGATTTTTTAAATGTAGTAATCGTTTTCAAAATAATATATCAATTTAATCCTTTTTTGTATAGGGTATTTTTGAAATTTAAAGGAAGATCAACTATACTTTTGCTGATTTTTTTGGATGACCCGGTCCAGTGATTCCTCGACGCTTTGAAGGTGAAACAGCATGGCACTGCGAGCTCCGTCTTCATCCTGTGCCACGATTGCATCATGAATCCGGACATGCTGCTGGTAAAGCTGCTTAAGTGTCATCTCTTCGGAATAAAGCGCTATCCGGCGGATATCCCCCATCTTTTCCGTCATTAATTCTGAAACGTGGTTCATCAATGTAATCAGCAGTTCATTTTGAGATGCATTTGCCACTGCAATATGGAAGGCGATATCTGCTTTATCACTGAGTTCTTCATCGTCGGATACCTTTTCCATATTAAAAAGACTTTCCTTGAGTTCGATAAGGTTTTCTTCCGTTCTCATCTTCGCTGCCACTTCTGCCGTACCGGACTCAAGTATTTTCCGGACTTCCAGTAAATGCTTGATATTGTCTTGATCCATCAAAAGGGCGGCAGACAAGGGATGGTTCATGATGGTGGGGTCGAAGGTTTTGACGAATGTTCCTTCACCTTGTTTTATTTCAATAAGACCCATTGAACTCAATGCACTTAATGCTTCGCGGATGGCCGGGCGCCCGACTTGGAAATTTTCCGCAAGCTGCTGAATGGAATCCAATTGTTCACCTGGTTTCAGGCTGCCTGACCGAATCATTTCATAAAGTTCATCGCTGACTTCTTCATAAATTTTTTTCGGCTTTATTTTTTTATATACCAAGTAGTAGCACCTCTATTTTCTATGAGTTTCTCTGGTTAATATTATATAACACAAATGATCTTTGACACTTCCAGAAGGTTAAAAAATCAACAAAAAATAAAAAAAATCTTGATTTTATATTTTTAATCATTTAATTTTAATGAGTACTCATCAAGTCATCTGATGACTTAGAATTTTCGGATATGTAAGGGGTTTCAATTAGCGGGTGATTTCTGAATTTTTTAAAAAATTTATAGAAAATGGAGTCGAAATGAATGACATGGACACAAAACTTTACGCCGATCACCGATAATTTAGTTTTATCATCTCTTGCCGCACTCATTCCAATTCTTTACTTTTTCTGGGCACTTACCATCAAACGTATGAAAGGTTACATTGCAGGTATAACCACGTTGCTTGTAGCTCTTGCAGTGGCAGTATTGATATATGGAATGCCTGCAGGAAAAGCAGTGATGTCTGCTTCACAAGGAGCCGTATATGGGCTGCTCCCGATCGGTTGGATAATCATCACTTCCGTATTTTTGTACAAAATGACTGTTAAAAGCGGACAATTCAATATCATTCGTTCTTCGGTGCTTTCGCTTACGGAAGACCGCCGCCTCCAGGCGTTATTGGTGGCATTTTCTTTCGGGGCCTTTTTAGAAGGTGCCGCGGGATTTGGGGCACCTGTTGCCATTTCAGCCGCGCTTTTGGTCGGTCTTGGATTTAACCCGCTATATGCAGCCGGGATTTGTTTGATCGCGAATACCGCTCCTGTAGCATTCGGGGCGGTTGGAATACCGATCATCGCCATGGAAGGCCCAACTGGCATAGCCGCCATGGAGATTTCAAAAATGGTCGGCCGCCAATTGCCATTCCTTTCGGCTTTCATTCCGCTATATCTCATTTTAATAATGACTGGGTGGAAGAGGTCGCTTGAAGTCTTGCCGGCAATATTGGTTTCCGGATTTTCCTTTGCCATCACACAGTACTTAAGTTCAAATTTTCTTGGGCCAGAATTACCGGACATCCTTTCCGCGTTAGTGTCACTATTTGCATTGGCGATTTTCCTTAAATTCTGGAAACCTAAAACGATTTTTCGCTTTGCATCCGAGGAAACGGCAGCAGCTGTCGAACCTTTATATACGGCAGAAGCGGAAACAAAATACACGAAATGGAAGATATTCCATGCTTGGTCACCATTCCTTCTGTTAACGCTTTTCATAACAATATGGGGGATGAACCCAATAAAGCCGGCGCTCTCCGGACATTATGAAGGCAACAATGCGTTGCTTGGCGGAATCAATGAAATCGGGAAACTATTAACCTTCCAAATCGAAGTCCCAGGTCTGCATAATGCGATAATCGGAAGCGATGGATTGCCGATTGCGGCTTTCTATAAAATAGAACTGCTCGGAGCGGCCGGGACTGCGATTTTACTGGCTGCCATCGTAACGAAGTTCATCGCACACATGTCTGCAAAAGACTTTTATAGCACCTTTGTTGAAGCGATGAAAGAGTTGGCAAAACCAATCTTGATGATTTCTGCCGTGGTGGCTTTTGCCTATGTGACGAATGCTTCAGGCATGTCGACAACATTAGGGATGACCCTTGCAAAATCGGGTGATTTATTTCCGTTCTTCGCACCGGTCCTCGGCTGGCTGGGTGTGTTCATTACAGGCTCGGATACATCAGCCAACCTCTTATTTGGCAGTCTGCAGAAAGTGACCGCACTTAAAGTGGGGATGGAGCCGGTCTTGGCACTAGCGGCGAACTCTTCTGGAGGGGTCACCGGAAAGATGATTTCCCCCCAATCGATAGCGATTGCATGTGCTGCCGTTGGATTGGCGGGCAGGGAATCGGAATTATTGAGATTCACACTCAAACATAGTTTGTTTTTATTGCTGCTTGTTTGTGTGATTACCTTCTTGCAAAATGGCGTCCTTTCCTGGATGATTCCATAAGTAGAATGAGGCTCCCTTTTCATAGGGGAGCCTCGAAATATTTTCAAGTCCATTCAAAAAAGGAGGACATATCATGCAATTGACAGCTGTGGCAGGAAAATTGGTTCATGAGGTTCGGAAACTGATTGATGAGGAAATCATCATTATTGATCATGCTGGCACGATTATCGCCAGTACCGATAACAGCCGTATTGGATCTTATCATGAAGGAGCTATCCATGCTTTCAACAATCGTGAGAAATTGATCATCAATAAACAGGATGAACGAAGTTGGAAAGGAGTGAAGGCAGGTATAAATCTACCTGTTTTCTTCAACCAGGAAGCAGTTTGTGTCATTGGAATTACAGGCGACCCCAAACATGTTTCCCCCTATGCGGAACTTTTAAAAAAGATGACGGAGATGTTCATTCAGGAAAGCTATCATATCGAACAAGCAGAATCCCAATCACGTCTGATGGAATTCTTTGTATTTGAATGGCATCAGCTGCAGACGTTCAATGAGCTTTTCCTTCAGAAGGCCAAGTTGCTTGGGGTCGATGTTCATGCAGAACGGATCATCACCCTTGGTGAATTTAAGACTGAGGGAATTATTGAACCTCATGTGTGGAGAACGCTTCAGATATACATAAGACAGCAGCATCCCAATGACATCGCAGTCCGTTGGGGAAGAAACCAATTCGTCATTCTTTCTATAGCGGATTTCATCGGGTCAAAAGTCCAGCAATTAAAGAAATTAAGTAAACTCCAAAATAAGCTGGAAGAGAGTTCGGGTTATAAAGTGTGTGCAGGAGTTAGTTCTCGTGCATCGGGATCCGCATTCAGGTCAGCGTTTTTTAAAGCGGAACGTTCTTTGAAAATCGCGCTTCCTTCATCGGGGATTATATTTGACGAGGACTTGAAGCTTGAGGTCCTGCTTGATGAAGTTACCGCTGAAACAAGACAGGAATATTTATCCCGGACGATTCAGGAGTTGCTTCCTAATGAGGAGCTGCTTAAAACCCTTTCCATGTATTTTGCATGTGATCTATCTTTAAAGGAGACCGCCGCAGTGCTGCATATCCATATCAATACCCTCCATTACAGGCTTAAGCGCATAGAAGATTTGACCCGCCTGAATCCCAGGAAGCTAGCCGATTTAGTCACTATGTATCTAGCATTAAGTGTATTGGATAAACATACAAATTAATTCTATGGAAAGCTCAAAAATTTATAGGTTCATACATAGATGATTGAGTGTTTTCTTTCTTATACTTACATCATATAAAAGATCTCGAATTTCCTGTGTTTATATATGAGGAGGATGTACATGTTAACAAAGCAGGTTAAGCAGCTACTTCTTACCATCGTCGGTCAGGAGAATTACGATGACTCGAAAGTGGAACGTCTAGTCTATTCATATGATGCAACGCCGGGGTTTCAAGCGATGCCGGATGCTGTCATTAAACCGGGCTGCACAGCTGAAGTCGCAGCCATCGTCAAAGTGTGCAACGAATACAATGTTCCAATCGTTCCACGCGGGTCTGGGACGAATTTAAGCGGAGGCACTTGCCCGACAGAGGGGGGGCTTGTCCTATTATTCAATCGAATGAATTCATTACTTGAAATAGATGAGGAGAACTTAACGGCGACCGTACAGCCTGGGCTTATCACATTGGACTTGATTTCAGCAGTTGAAGAGAAGGGGTTGTTTTATCCGCCGGATCCCAGTTCGATGAAAATCTCCACTATTGGCGGAAACATTAATGAGAACTCTGGTGGACTGCGAGGATTAAAGTACGGAGTCACCCGTGATTATGTCATCGGGCTAGAAGTGGTCCTTCCGAATGGGGACATCATTCGAACAGGGGGCAAGCTTGCTAAAGATGTAGCCGGATATGATTTAACGAAACTTTTTGTCGGCTCAGAAGGGACCTTGGGCATCGTTACGGAAGCGATCTTAAAGCTGATCCCAATGCCGGAAACGACAAAGACGATGCTTGCCTTATATCAAGATCTGGATGCCGCAGCCCAGTCAGTGGCCAAGATCATTTCAAATAAAATCATTCCTGTTACATTGGAATTTCTGGATCGGCCGACGTTGATCGTGGTTGAGGACTTCGCGAAAATCGGTTTGCCCACCGATGTGGAAGCCGTGCTGCTGATTGAACAGGATGGTCCGCCTGAAGTGGTGGAACGTGATATGAAAAGGATGGCCGATATCTGTCTAGAGGAAAAGGCGGTTTCCGTGGAAATTGCCGAAACGGAATCTGACGCTGTCGCCTTGAAAACCGCAAGACGGACAGCCCTCTCTGCACTGGCACGCCTCAAGCCGACGACCATTTTGGAAGATGCCACCGTTCCGCGGTCGGAAATTGCCAAAATGGTTAAAGCGATTAATGAGATCGCTGTCAAGCATAACGTGGACATTTGCACTTTCGGTCATGCTGGGGATGGGAACCTGCATCCAACGTGCATTACCGACGCTCGTGATCATGAGGAAATGGAGAGAGTGGAGCTCGCTTTTGCCGATATTTTTGCCGCGGCTATCGACCTTGGCGGTACGATTACCGGTGAACATGGTGTAGGGGCGATGAAGGCCCCTTATCTTGAATGGAAGCTGAAGAAAGAAGGGATTGATGCCATGAGAGCGATTAAACAGGCTTTCGATCCCAATAACATCATGAATCCCGGCAAAGTATTTGCCAAGGAAACCAGGAAAAGGGTGGTGGTTTCTTCATGACGACAGTTCAGGAAAGGGAAACCATTGCCATGCAATTCGCTGAAAAAATGAATGAAGATGAATTGTTGAATTGTATGCGCTGCGGCTTTTGCTTACCCCACTGCCCGACATACATGGAATCGGGGCTGAAGGAATCCCATTCACCAAGGGGCCGGATTGCACTTATGAAAGCGGTGGCGGATGGTGTGATTGAGCCCGATGAGGATGTAGAACGTTCATTGAGTCTTTGCCTCGGCTGCAGGGCTTGTGAACCTGTGTGTCCTTCAGGTGTGAAATATGGACATCTTCTTGAAGAAGCAAGGGATATCATCCATCAGAATAAAAAGCATAGTTACCCTGTAAAAACGATCCGCAAGGCCGTTTTTAGTGGATTATTCCCGCACCAGGAGCGAATGCAGGCCATGACGAGCTTGCTTGGCTTCTATCAGAGATCAGGCCTGCAATACATGGCCCGAAAAACGGGAGTCCTCAACATGCTACCGAATAATTTGGCAACCATGGAAAAGGTGCTGCCGAAAGTCCCGAAAAAATCAGAAATGAAAAATAGGCCAACCGGGCTGCCTGCAATCGGAACCCCGCTCAAAAAGGTGGCTTTCTTTTCCGGCTGCTTGATGGATACGATGTTTTTGGAAACGAACAAGGCCACACTAAAGCTACTTCAGCTGGCAGGGTGTGAAATCGTGATTCCGAAATCCCAGGCATGTTGCGGGGCGCTGCATGGGCACAGTGGTGAAAAAGCAGGTGCAAAACAACTGGCCAAGCGTAATATAGAAGCTTTTGAAGCGGAGGAAGTTGATTATATCATTACGAATGCCGGCGGCTGTGGAGCTTTTCTCATAGATTATGACCATTTGCTCCAAGGCGAACCGGAATGGCATGACCGTGCAATCGCATTTAAAAATAAGTTGAAAGATATCAGTGAGATACTTGTTGATTTGCGTTTCCAGGAAAAGGTTCGCTTGAAACTGCCGGCACAATCGGTAACTTTTCAGGATTCCTGCCATTTACGGAATGTGATGAACACCTCCTTGGCTCCGCGAATTCTCCTTCAATCGATAGAAGGAATCGATTTCAGGGAAATGAAAGATGCGGATCGGTGCTGTGGCTCCGCAGGGATTTATAATATTGTTGAATCAGAGATGTCCATGAATATCCTCGACTCCAAAATGGAACACACGAAATCGACTCAGGCCGATATTGTTGTCACGGCAAACCCTGGCTGTCTATTGCAAATGCAATTGGGAATCGAGAGGGAAAACTTGGGGGAATGTACGAAAGCGGTGCATATAGCGGACCTGCTAATAAAGGCTGTGGCATTATAATAGAAGAAAAGAAAAAATGAAATAACATTATTTGGTTAAACATTACATTTTTATAAATGGGGAAACCCTTGAAAAGTCTGGATTTCAATTGAAAAATCGTTCTGTGCTGAGAACAATTTGTAAATGATATAACATAAATGAAATATTCATTCCTCGTTTACTTAGGTTCATAGCGGGTAGAGTTTATATATAGCATCCACTAAACGAAACAACAAAACCTAAGGAGGAATGTAAAATGAATAAAACAGTATATGGAGTATATGAATCAAATGCAGAAGTGATCCAGGCAATTAATGCACTTAAGGCAAAGGGCTTTGAAGGGGACGATATCACGGTCGTCGCAGACAAGGAAGAAACATTGGATTTCACGAACACACAACGCGAAACGGATGTTCATACAATGACGAATGTTTCTAACGACGAATCATTTATGGACAAGGTGGCACGTTTCTTCATGCCGGATGATACGGCAGACCTTTCAACAAGATTGGCGAATGCAGGCCTTTCGAATAGTGAAGCGGCGGAACATGTCTTTGATGTAGAAAATGGAAAGGCCCTGGTTCTGGTAGAAGAAGGTGAAGGCCATCTTGGAACGGCAAGAGATAAATTCACGACCGGAAATATGGATACTGCCGCTACACGGCTTGATACAAATTCTACCAACCAACTATATAATGGCACTGAAAAAACCGATGCATTAAATAAAGAAGATGTTTATGGTGTCAACGGACAAGGCCGTGAATTGCCAGAGGATGAAAGGACGCTTACACTTCGGGAAGAACAGCTGAACATTGACAAAGAAAGAGTTCAGACAGGAGAAGTCGTCATTAACAAAGAAGTCAATGAACAGCATAAAACGATTAATGTCCCTGTTGAACACGAAGAAGTGACAGTCGAGCATAGATCAGTTTCAGGACGTGAAGCGAACCTGGAAACCGGAAGCATTGAAGATGGGGAAACATTACGGATCCCCGTAGTTGAAGAAAAATTGGAAGTTTCGAAAAAACCGGTCGTCACAGATGAAATTGTCATCAAGAAACATGCTGTACAAGAAACCGAACAAGTTCAGGATACTCTTAAAAAGGAAGATATCCAGCTTGATAGTACGAATGAATCGATCGTAAATGAGAAAAACGCAACTGAACGTAGAAACGATCGCTTCTAGGAGTGAAGGAAATGGCCTGCAGTTTTTAAAACTGCAGGCTTCTTTTGGGTTTTAAAGACTGATTAAAAGTACGAGCCCAGGGAAGGCAAACCTTTTTGTTTAATTGGCACCCATCAGGGTATAAATACACATAAGAAGAAATATCGGAATAATAGGAGGAGGAAGATGCATGGGAAAAACATTATATGGTGTTTTTAATACGGAAAGAGAAATAATCCAGGCTATTCAATCCCTCAAGGAAAAGGGGGTCCACGAAGGAGAAATAACGGTAATGGCTGATAAGAAAGAAGATTTGGATTTCGTCAACCAAAAGCGTGATCCGGATGTCGACGTCGTTACTAACTCTAACGAGGATTCCTTCATTGATAAGATGAAACACTTTTTCCTGAATGAGGGTTCTGAAGATATAAGGAACCGACTAGGTGAGTTAGGGCTTGCCGATAGTGAAGCCACCGCTTATATAAATGAAGTGGAGGATGGAAAGTTCCTGATTCTGTTAGATGAATCGGAAACCGTAACAGCACGGGAGAGCATAACTTCCAATCGCATGGAGGATACGGACGAACCTGCAGAGAATCCGCTTAAAACAGGGGTGGTGAACAATCCGGACCCGAACCTTTTTCCTGAAACAACAGCAAATGCCTATCAAACAGGGGAAGTGGAAGCACAGCCAGGAAGAAGCGAAGAACTTCATGGGAATTCTGCGAACATCTTTGAAAATGAAGAGCTAGATACAAAGCGAGCTCAAGAAAGGGAAATCTGGGGGAACTCCACAGAAAAATTCAAGAAGAAAAAACCAGGGAATGATGAAGGAACACTAGCAAGCGACCCTCATGCAGACCCGTTTTCTGCTGATACTGATAAAGCCCTTGATGCTAAAGGATCACTGGAACGGACCGTGAGCCCGAATGCCAGCGGGCAGCAAGAGGAAGTCTTGCAGGATGAATACATCAAAAATCGAATCAATACCGACAATCTGTAATACGCAAAAATAACTGCCTGCACAAGGCTGTTCAGACTGTAGACAAACTAGATGAAAATCGAGTTTGTCTACAGTTTCTTTATGAGTTGTAAAATTTGAACGTTGATTTTCAGGCACTCGCTTTCCGCCTGCCGGTCTCCCTTGGATAGAAATCATACATGATAAGTTGAAGATATTGCTTTGGTACAGTTGGCTCGTTTGATGAAGGATATATTTTCCGAACCCTTTTTATCTGCAAACTGAACCAGGCTGTTTTTTTAA
Organism: Bacillus sp. ISL-4; assembly: GCF_018613275.1. NCBI lineage: Bacteria > Bacillati > Bacillota > Bacilli > Caryophanales > Bacillaceae > Bacillus > Bacillus sp. ISL-4. The sequence continues at coordinate 37,796 of NZ_JAGGQN010000013.1, read as the reverse complement.
AAAAAACCTTTAGGCAAAGGGTTCCCTTGTTCATTAGTCAGGAATTCTCCATAGACTATTTGCTTGTTTATTGTTAAAGCTGCAAGGTATAATGACAAAGGAATTATTTTAAGTAGAGTAACAAGGAGGGGGAGAAACATGGAAAAAAACATATATGGTGTTTTTGACTCTAATCCGGAACTACTTGCTGCAATTCAAGACTTAAAAGCTAAAGGCGTATCTGGCACCCAAATGACAGTAGCAGCTAATATAAAAAATAATGTGCAGCTTGGAAATGAACATACGGATATCCTGATCATCGCCAATCAGGATAAGGAGGACACTCTTTTTTTAAGAATCTTCCACTACTTCACAGATGAAGGGTCTGGAGATTTACGCAGCTTTTTCACGAAATACGGCTACTCATATGATGAGACAAAAGCAATGCTTGAAGAAGTGAGCGCAAAAAAATTCATCTTGCTGCTTGATGAAGAAGTCTCCATCGAAGAACTGAAGGCGTGCGAAGCGAAATCAAAAAAATAACAGCCTCTGAAGGCTGTTATTTTTTTAATCCTGATTCAAGGACAGTGATCATTTCCTGTTTTTCCTGCTCAGATGAATTTTGCCAGATGACCTCGAATAATACTCCCAATCCAGGTAGCATTTTTTCCTCGCCATTTTGTATGGCATCAACAATCGTGTCTTCCAGCTGTTCTTGCGAATTTCCAGAAACATTTTGGATGATCGCATTACGTAAGTTTAAATTCATAATTATTCCTCCTCTAACACATAATGACTGACATTAATAGCATTTCACAAACTCGCATGCAATATGTATGTGAATTGCGTTATAATAGGAAAATCAGTGTGAAGTTAAAGGAGCGTTTACCCTTGAAATATATCGAATCCGTAAAAAACCCGCAAGTTAAGCAATGGAAAAAACTTTTGACGAAAAAAGAACGAGATAAAACAGGTAAATATTTAGTCGAGGGTTTTCACCTAGTTGAAGAAGCCTTAAAGGAAGAAATCGTCTTGGAAGTGATCATCAATGAAGAAACTGAAATGCCAGCACATTTTAAGGTGGAAGGCACAGAACTCATTTATGTGAAACATGATATTATGAAGGCGATTTGTGATACCGAAGCTCCGCAGGGAATTGCTGCTGTTTGTGAACAGAAATCAACGAGCATGGCGTCCATCAATCCGGATAAACTATTGTTGATCGATGCCGTACAAGATCCAGGGAATATTGGAACGATGATCAGGACAGCGGATGCAGCTGGAATCGATGCGGTCATACTTGGCGAAGGGTGTGCTGACTTGTATAATCCCAAAGTGGTCCGTTCGACGCAAGGGAGCCTCTTTCATATGCCTGTCATTAAAGGGAACCTTTTCGAAATCATCGATGGGCTGAAGGAAAGCGGCATACCGGTATATGGCACCGCATTAGAAGGCGCATCGCCATTTGAAGAAGTGGAAAAGTCTTCCCGATTTGCCCTGCTGGTCGGTAATGAAGGCCAAGGAGTATCGAAGGAATTACTGGAGAAAACGACTAAAAACCTTTATATTCCCATCTACGGAAAAAGCGAATCATTGAATGTGGGGATCGCTGCCGGGATATTAATGTACTATTTACGAAAATCGATTTGAAACGGCCGAAGAATTATAATATAATAAAACAGAATTTTATAATGAAAACAACGATGACAAAGAGTAGTAGCTTAAGTTAACCATATCCAGGGAAAAAATGCCTTGACTGAAAGCATTTTTATGGCACTGCTTAAGGGAATTCACCTTTCGAGTTGGCATTGGGAAGACATGATGTCCGAAAAATGTTCCGGTGAAGAGCCGTTATTTTTAATGAAGTGAGTGCAGAAGTTTTTTTGTTCGTGCACTAATAAGGGTGGTACCGCGATACATAAACCTCGTCCCTTTAGGGATTGGGGTTTTTTTGTGTTCATTTTTACAAAAGGAAAATAAAGGAGGAAGACATGATGCAGGAACGTTTACTAGAACTGCAGGAAGAAGCGTTGCAAAAAGTTGCCGCCGCTTCCGAATTAAAAGAACTGAATGAAGTCCGAGTTGCTTATTTAGGGAAAAAAGGGCCAATCACTGAGGTATTGCGCGGCATGGGTAAATTATCTGCCGAAGAACGCCCGAAAATCGGGGCACTGGCCAATGATGTAAGGGAAGCGATCGCAACAAAGATCGAGGAGAAACAAAAAGCACTTGAAACTGCTGCAGTCAATGCAAAGCTAGCAACTGAAACGATTGACGTCACACTTCCTGGACGTCCGGTTAACAAGGGGAATCTACACCCATTAACACGTGTCGTGGAAGAAATCGAAGACTTATTCATCGGTATGGGTTATACCGTTGCGGAAGGTCCTGAAGTCGAAAGCGACTACTACAACTTCGAGGCACTTAACTTGCCAAAAAGCCATCCGGCACGTGATATGCAGGATTCCTTCTACATAACGGATGAAATCCTGATGCGTACGCACACTTCACCTGTTCAAGCCAGAACGATGGAAAAACATAAAGGGCAAGGTCCAGTTAAAATCATTTGCCCAGGAAAAGTATATCGCCGTGATAACGATGATGCTACACACTCCCATCAATTCCAGCAAATTGAAGGCTTGGTCATTGATGAGAACATCAGCATGAGCGACCTGAAAGGAACGCTGGACGTATTTGCGAAAAAAGTATTTGGGCAAGACCGAGAAATCCGCCTTCGTCCAAGTTTCTTCCCATTTACGGAGCCTTCCGTCGAAGTGGATATTTCTTGTAAAATCTGTGGTGGTAAAGGCTGCAGCGTATGTAAACAAACAGGCTGGATCGAAGTGCTTGGCGGCGGGATCGTTCATCCGAACGTCCTTGAAATGGCTGGCTTCGATTCCAAGAAATACTCTGGATTCGCATTTGGAATCGGCGTGGAACGGATTGCCATGTTGAAGTACGGTGTGGATGATATTCGTCATTTCTATACGAATGATGTTCGATTCTTAAAACAATTCAACCATCACGAAGCATAAATTTTTATTTTAAAAAGGAGGACCTACCATGTTTGTGTCATATAAATGGTTACAAGATTATGTTGACCTTTCAGGCATCAATGCGACGGAGTTAGCTGACAAAATCACGAAAAGCGGCATTGAGGTTGAAGGGGTTGAAAAGAAAAGTGAAGGGCTAAAAGGGGTCGTCATCGGGCATGTCATGGAACGTGAACAGCATCCAAATGCGGATAAATTGAATAAATGCCAAGTTGATATCGGGGCCGAAAATCCCGTTCAGATCATCTGTGGAGCACCGAATGTCGATAAAGGCCAAAAAGTCGCAGTCGCTACTGTTGGCGCAGTCCTTCCAGGTAATTTCAAAATCAAGAAAGCGAAACTTCGTGGAGAGGAATCGCACGGGATGATTTGCTCGCTTCAGGAATTGGGCTTCGAATCCAAGCTCGTTTCCAAGGATTATGCTACAGGTATCTTCGTCTTCCCTAATGATGTGGAAGTAGGGAAAGATGCATTGGAGGAACTTGGTCTAAGTGATGAAGTGCTGGAACTTGGGCTGACTCCAAACCGTTCCGACGCATTGAGCATGCTTGGTGTTGCATATGAAGTGGCAGCCATTCTAGGCCGTGAAGTGAAATGGCCGGTTGTCGAGAAAGAAGAGGCAGCTGAAAAAGCAACTGATTATATCAGTGTCAAAGTTGAAGCGAAAGAAGATAACCCGATATACATTGCTAAAATCATCAAGGATGTCAAGGTCGGACCCTCACCGCTTTGGATGCAGACTAGGTTGATGTCTGCAGGTATCCGACCTCATAATAATGTGGTGGATATCACGAACTACATTTTACTTGAATACGGCCAACCGCTCCATGCCTTTGATTATGACCGCTTTGGTTCAAAGGAAATCGTCATCCGCAGATCGAAGGATGCTGAAAAAATCGTAACATTGGATGAAGCGGAACGCACTTTGACACCTGACCATTTAGTGATCACAAATGGCAGCGAGCCAGTAGCGATAGCTGGTGTGATGGGCGGAGCGGATTCCGAAGTGAAAAATGATACGACGAACATCATTATTGAAAGTGCATACTTTGCAGGTACAGTAGTTCGTAAAGCTTCAAAGGACCATGGATTACGCAGTGAAGCTAGTGCCCGCTTTGAAAAAGGTGTCGACCCGGCCCGTGTACGTGAAGCTGGAGAACGTGCTGCACAATTGATTGCACAATATGCAGGTGGAACAGTCTTACAAGGAGCAGCAGAAGTTGATGAATTGACAATGGAACCTGCGGTCATTAGCATCACTCTTGAAAAAATCAACACACTTCTTGGAACAAGCATGACCGTATCGGTTGTGGAATCGATCTTCAAACGTCTGCAATTTGGCGTTGAACTTGACAATGAAACATTCACAATCACAGTCCCGACGCGCCGTGGTGATATTACGATTGAAGCTGATTTAGTCGAAGAGGCTGCACGTTTATTTGGATATGATAACATTCCCGCTACACTGCCGATTGGTGCTGCTACCCCAGGCCAATTGACTGACTATCAAATTAAACGGCGGAAGGCACGTCGTACACTTGAAGGCGCAGGCCTTTATCAAGCGGTGACCTATTCTCTGACAAGCCAGGAAAAAGCGTCCCAATTCGCATTGGAAGCAAGAGAATCCATCCGATTAGCAATGCCAATGAGTGAAGAAAGAAGCCAGCTGCGTTTAAGCATCGTGCCTCAATTGCTGGAAGTGGTGAAATATAACAATGCCCGCCAAATTGATTCACTGGCACTGTATGAAATCGGTTCGGTATTCTTTAAGCGTGACGAACAAGAACTGCCTGAAGAAAAAGAACATATTGCTGGGGCAATCACCGGCCTATGGGAGTCACATCTATGGCAAGGCGAAAAGAAACCAGTGGATTTCTTTGTAGCCAAAGGCGTGATCGAAGCATTATTCGACACACTTGGATTAGCTGATCAAATCAATTATCGCCAAGCTGAAATCAACGACATGCATCCAGGACGGACAGCGGAAGTACTATTGAATGGTGAAGTGATTGGCTTTATCGGCCAAGTGCACCCAACTGTCCAAAAAGACTTGGATATTAAAGAAACATACATTTTCGAACTTTCCTTAAAAGCATTGGCAGAAGCCGAAGTCGCGCCGATTGCGTACCAAACCATTCCGCGCTATCCATCAACCACACGCGATATCGCGCTCGTTGTGGATCAAGCTACGAAAGCCGGGGACATTCAGGATATTATTGAAGAAGCCGGTGGCAAACTGCTGAAAGAAGTAAGCATCTTCGACTTATACGAAGGTGAAAGAATGGACGAAGGCAAGAAATCCATTGCCTACTCACTGAAATACTTCGACCCGGAACGTACTCTAACGGACGAGGACATTACAAAAGCACATGATAAAGTTCTTGAAGCCGTTAAAGAAAAAGCTGGCGCAGAACTAAGAGGTTAAAACAAAAAGACAGCTCCCTGAAACATGGGAAGCTGTCCTTTTGGATTTTACGAGTAAATAGCGTGAATTCACGAGTAAATGGAGCGAACTCACGAGTAAATGGAGCGAACTCACGAGTAAACGGCGTAAATTTACGAGTAAAAGGTGCAACCTCACGAGTAACGGCGTAAATTCACGAGTAAATCATAAATTTACGAGTAAATAGAGTAAACTCACGAGTAAATCGTAAATTTACGAGTAAAAAGTGCAAACTCACGAGTAAATCATAAATTCACGAGTAAATAGCGTGAATTCGAGTAAATGGAGCGAACTCACGAGTAAAAGGTGCAACCTCACGAGTAAATCATAAATTTACGAGTAAATAGCGTAAACTCACGAGTAAATGGCGTAAACTCACGAGTAAACGGCGTAAACTCACGAGTAAATCGTAAATTTACGAGTAAAAGGTGCAACCTCACGAGTAAACGGCGTAAATTCACGAGTAAAAGGTGCAAACTCACGAGTAAATCGTAAATTTACGAGTACCGGCGTAAACTCACGAGTAAACGGCGTAAATTCACGAGTAAATGGTGCAAACACACGAGAAAACGGCGTAAACTCACGAGTAAATCGTAAATTTACGAGTAAAAGGTGCAAATTCACGAGTAAATGGAGCGAACTCACGAGTAAATGGTTCAAACCTACGAGTAACCGGCGTAAACTCACGAGTAAATCGTAAATTTACGAGTAAATGGAGCGAACTCACGAGTAAATGGTTCAAACCTACGAGTAAACGGCGTAAATTCACGAGTAAATGGAGCAAACACACGAGAAAAAGGCGGCTGTTCCGGAAGGTCAGCCGCTTTCTTCTATTTATGATATTTCTGTTGATATAGTCGCTTCGCTTTTTCAGTGTTGGCGAAGTGGGTTTTCGTGAATTCGTGTAATGAATCGATTCCTTTTTCATGAATCAATCTTGCGGCCGCTTCATCGACTGCAAATCCGGCACCTTTAGGGATTTTGAATCCGGCTTTTTCACTCAGCAAGTCAAAGCGTTTGACGAATGCATATCGGGCAATGATGGATGCGGCTGCTACTCCAAGATGAATGCCTTCCGCTTTTGTGCATAGATAGGTGGCATTAGCTTGGAATAGTTCTTGGCCTTTTAGGTAATTGAAAAATACCTCTGGTTGAGCGAATTGATCAATAAGGACCGCTTCCGCTTGTTCAGGCTGGATTTTTTGTATGAGATTCTTGATTGCTTGGTTATGGAGGAGTGCCTTCATTTTTCCTTGTGACATTCCCTTTGCCTGTAGCGCATTATATTTCGGGTTGTCGCATGTGAGCAGGCTGAAGGGCACTACATCCTTAATCTGTTTGGCAATTTCGATGATCTGTGGATCTTTCAGATTTTTGGAATCCTGGACACCAAGCTCCTTTAATAGGGCTAGTTGCTCCTTTTTTGCATAAACGGCTACGACAGTGATCGGGCCGAAATAGTCTCCTGTTCCGACTTCATCGGAACCGATCACTGACATGGTTCCGATATTGGCAGGCGGCGAATATCGATGGACGTTGACTGATGCAGATGATGCCGTTTTTTTCTTTGGAGCCGCAGCAGTGGTGCCTTTTTGCCATTTTCCCGCTTCTAGTTCGGCATTCTTACCCTGAAAAAGGACCTTCCCGGATTTATAGGCCGTCACCGTACATAGCGGCGGTTTGGCGGAAAAGATGCTCCCCGGCGGAAGCTTGGCTGCCAAGGATGAAGAATAATGGGACTTCATCGCCTTTATTTGTTCAGGACTGATAAGTAAAACAACATGGGACATAATGGGTTAGCTCCTAACTTCATTTTGTTTATTAGGTGATCGTCTTCCTAAATTCGCTTTCGTTTGACAAATTATTGAAATTTTTATGCAAGAAATGACGATGTACTCTCTTTCGTGACGAAAAACTTCATGATATGATAGAATTAGGATTGTTTAGATTGGGGGCATCATTTTGTCAGACGATAAACGAAATAAAACAACAGTTGATATATACGGACAACCATATACAATCGTCGGCACAGAAAGTGCAAGTCATATGCGCCTGGTCGCTTCGATGGTTGACGAAAAAATGAGAGAGATCAGGATGAAAAATCCATACTTGGATACAAGCAAGCTAGCGGTACTAACGGCCGTGAATACCATCCACGAATATATTAAATTAAAAGATGAACTAGACCAGCTTCAACTGGAATTAAAGAGAGAGAAGGACTGAGTACATGCTTGATTTAGCAATTCTGGCCATTCTTTTAATCGGTTTATTAATCGGTTTAAAGCGTGGCTTCATTTTACAAATGGTTCATATGACAGGGTTCATTGTAGCCTTCATCGTCGCTTATGTATTTTACGGAGATCTTGCTCCCAATTTGAAATTGTGGATTCCGTTCCCAACGATGGGTGATTCCTCGACCCTTAATATGTTTTTCGATACAGTCGGGCTTGATACGGCGTATTACAATGCAATTGCCTTTGCAATCATTTTCTTTGCTGCCAAGATCCTTTGGCAAATGATAGGATCCATGCTCAACTTCATTACCCACCTACCGATATTAAAGCAGCTGAATCGCTGGGGTGGAGGGATATTGGGTTTTCTCGAAGTCTATCTTATCATGTTTATTATATTATATATAGCTGCCATGCTGCCAATGGATTCCATTCAGAAACCATTAACTGGCTCATTTTTGGCAGAATCGATCGTGAAACATACGCCGTTCCTTTCCGAGCAAGTGAAGGAACTTTGGTTTCATGATGTAAAACAATCTTAATGTCAGTATAAGAGGGCCTGCCTCCCTTTCTCAAAGTCCTGGATTCCTATACTTTGAACGGGGGAGGCCCCTTTTTATGTAGCAGCATGTTTAACTTCCCCCTATTTGATTCGAAAGTTAAGAATCTGACTGCTTGTACTTTACCTCCAAGAAAGGTATCTTTAAGAAAGTGAACAATGGACACCCTACTAATTTTTTCGGCGGTGAATTAAATGACAATTAATAAAAAAGATATCATTAAACTATTAGAAAAAATTGCAATATATATGGAACTAAAAGGAGAGAACCCGTTCAAGGTTTCAGCTTTCCGAAAGGCAGCTGGCGCCTTGGAAACGGATGAACGGAGCCTTTCGGCCATCGATGACTTTACCGCTTTAAATGGAATCGGGAAAGGAACGGCCTCCGTCATCGAAGAGTATATAAATGAGGGGAAATCGACCGTACTTGAAGAGCTGCAGGAGCAGGTGCCAAAAGGATTGATTCCGCTTCTGCAGCTTCAAGGTCTGGGCGGGAAGAAAATTGCCAAGCTTCATAAAGAGCTGCATGTCAATGATGTGAATGATCTTAAAATCGCCTGTGAAGAAGGCAGGGTCGCGGCGCTTGCCGGTTTCGGCAAAAAAACGGAAGAGAAGATCCTGTCTGCAATTGCCGAGGCGGGTTCAAGGCCCGATCGGCTGCCTCTTGCCTTCATGAGGCCGATTGCGGATGATATTGAAACGGCCCTTGCTAACATGGAATACATCATCCGTTCTTCCAGGGCCGGCAGCATCCGGCGTATGAGGGAAACCATCAAGGACCTCGATTTCATCATCTCGACAGATCATCCCGAAGAAGTTAAGGATCAACTGCTTGCATTAACGGGGATAAAGCAGGTGATTGCGGCCGGTGATACAAAAGTATCGGTCGTGCTTGATTATGAATATGATATTTCTGTCGATTTCCGAATCGTGAAGGATCAGGAATTCATCACGACACTCCATCATTTTACAGGTTCGAAGGATCACAATGTGCGGATGCGCCAGCTTGCTAAAGATCGCGGCGAGAAAATCAGCGAATATGGGGTGGAAGTGGCTGAAACCGGTGATGTATTGACGTTTGAAACGGAAGAACAATTTTATAATCATTTTGGTCTTCCCTTCATTCCGCCAGAACTGCGTGAAGACGGAACGGAAGTGGAGCATTATGATGCTAATGAACCTCTCATATCTTTAGAGGCCATCAAAGGTGACCTGCATATGCATACCACTTGGAGTGATGGGGCACATACGATTGAGGAAATGATTGAAGCATGCCGTGCAAAAGGGTATCGGTATATGGCCATCACCGATCATTCGCAATATCTGAAAGTGGCGAATGGCTTGACCGTGGAACGTTTACGTGAACAAAAACGTATCATCCATGAACTAAATGAAAAATACGCTGACTTTACCGTTCTTTCAGGGATTGAAATGGATATACTTCCTGATGGGACCCTTGATTATGACGATGAGCTGCTTGCAGAGATGGATTTGGTGATCGCATCGATTCACTCAAGCTTTTCACAGCCTCGGGAAACGATCATGGAGCGCTTAAAAACGGCTCTAAATAATCCGCATGTAGATATCATTGCCCATCCAACGGGAAGGATCATCGGCAGACGAGCCGGATATGATGTTGATATAGAGATGCTGATTGAACTGGCCCGTGAAACGAATACTGCCTTGGAATTGAATGCGAACCCGAACCGATTGGATTTGGCACCTCCCCATCTGCGCAAGGCACAGGAAGCAGGCGTTCCCATCGTGATCAATACGGATGCCCACAGCATCGACATGCTTGAACATATGCCTGTTGGGGTCTCATCAGCCAAAAAAGGCTGGATTAAAGAATCAACGGTTCTTAATGCAAGGGATACGGATGGATTATTGGCGTTTTTAAAGAGAAATGATTAACTATTTGCCCATAAATAAGGAGGAGCTTTAACTCCATGCATAATAAAGCTTTAAAGACATTGGAATTTCATAAAATAAAAGATCAATTAATTTCACACGCATCCTCATCCATAGGAAAAGAGAAGGCAGAGCAATTGATGCCTTCCACGGATTTTGAAGAGGTGTCGAGATGGCAGGAAGAAACAGATGAGTCAGCCAAAATCGTCCGATTGAAAGGTAACTTGCCATTGGGCGGGATTTTTGATATCCGTCCGCATGCAAAAAGGGCACAGATTGGCGGAATGCTCTCACCGATGGAATTGATGGAACTCGCGAGTACGATTCGTGCCGGCAGGATTCTCAGCCGTTTCTTTGAAGAACTTGCAGAGCAGGAAATTGATGTTCCGCTTTTGGCCGAATATATCGATTCCCTTCATCCATTGATAGATTTGCAGCAGGAAATTACATATGCAGTAAGCGAACATGGCGAAGTGATGGATTCTGCCAGCGACAAGCTTCGTACCTTAAGAAACCAAATTCGGACGAACGAAAGCCGCGTCAGGGAAAAACTAGAAAGCATGATCCGTTCTTCCAATGCATCAACAATGTTATCCGATGCCATCATCACCATCCGGAATGACCGATTCGTCATCCCGGTAAAACAGGAATACCGGAGTGTGTATGGCGGGATCATCCATGATCAATCCTCATCAGGGCAGACGCTGTTCATTGAACCGCAAGCAATCGTTCAGCTGAATAATGCCCTGCAGGAAACCCGAGTGAAGGAAACGCAGGAAATAGAACGGATATTGGTCGAACTATCGGAAAAAGTCGGTGCGTACACTCCTGAATTGCTTCATAATGTCAAAGTGCTTGCACAAATCGATTTCCTTGTCGCCAAGGCAAAGTATGCAAAAGCGATAAAAGGGTCCAAGCCGATTCTGAATAATGAGGGACGCGTGAAATTATTCAAAGCGAAACACCCGCTCATTCCGAGTGATGTTGTCGTGGCCAATGATATTTTTCTTGGTGATGAATTTACTACAATCGTCATTACCGGTCCGAATACAGGTGGTAAGACGGTTACCCTGAAAACGATTGGCCTCTGTACGTTAATGGCCCAGTCCGGTCTGCAAATCCCTGCGCTGGATGGTTCCGAAACGGCTGTGTTTTCCTCTGTTTATGCCGATATTGGCGATGAACAGTCGATTGAACAAAGCTTAAGTACATTCTCTTCGCATATGGTCAATATTGTCGATATCCTTAAGCATGTCGATTATGACAGCCTAGTTTTATTCGATGAGCTTGGAGCGGGAACTGACCCACAGGAAGGTGCCGCTTTGGCCATTTCCATTTTGGATGAAGTGTATAAGCGCGGAGCACGTGTGATTGCAACGACACATTATCCGGAATTAAAGGCGTATGGATATGATCGGGAAGGCGTCATTAATGCAAGCGTCGAATTTAATGTGGAAACCTTGAGTCCCACCTATAAACTTTTGATCGGTGTACCAGGTAGGAGTAATGCGTTTGAAATTTCCAAACGCCTTGGTTTGGAAGAAAGCGTGATAAGCAGCGCCCGCAGCCATATTGGTGAGGATACGAATAAAGTTGAGAATATGATAGCGTCCCTTGAAGACAGCCGCAAAAAGGCCGAAGAAGAAGAACAGGAAGCCAAGAATCACCTGGAACAGGCGGAAATTCTTCATAAAGACCTTCAAAGGCAAATTGGTGAATACCATGAAGAACGGGATGCGATGGTTGAAAAGGCAGCAAAAGAGGCAGCGGCAATCGTTGAAAATGCACAAAAGGAAGCGGAAGCGATTATTGCCGACTTACGTAAACTGCGACTTGAAAAGCATGCCGATGTTAAAGAGCATGAACTGATCGATGCCAAAAAGCGGCTTGAAGAAGCTGCGCCAAAAGTGAAAAAAACATCAAATAAAGCTGCAAGGCCGCTGGATAAAAGCTTGAAGCCTGGAGATGAAGTAAAGGTAGTAAGCTTCGGTCAAAAAGGTCACTTGATCGAGAAGGTCTCAAATAATGAATGGCAGGTTCAAATCGGCATCATGAAAATGAAGGTGAAGGAGTCTGACCTGGAATTCATCAAGGCCACAAAAGTTAAAGAAACAAAGCCCCTCACCACGATCAAAGGCCGCGATTATCACGTTAGCGTCGAACTTGACCTCCGGGGAGAACGCTTTGAAAATGCAATATCAAGAGTGGAAAAGTACATTGATGATGCTCTTTTGGCCGGTTATTCGAGTGTTTCCATCATTCATGGTAAAGGAACGGGTGCTCTTCGGTCCGGGGTCCAGGAATACTTGAAAAATCACCGCTCTGTCAAAAGGATTCGCTTCGGCGAAGCCGGTGAAGGCGGAACAGGTGTTACGGTGGTGGAATTTAAATAAAGGAAAGCGGTCACTCCGGCCATTCAGCCAAGCCGGGTGGCTAGTTACCATTCGGGAGTTGGACCATGGTGAACATGTGGGAAAATGAATATGTATATATAGCTGCTCGTTACAGTGTCGTTATTCTGTGCATGATTGTTTTTTTAGCCATTTTTGAACTTGTCACAAAGTACAAGAACTGGGAAGAAATCAAACAAGGAAACCTTTCTGTCGCGTTGGCAACAGGTGGTAAAATATTTGGGATCGCCTATGTATTCCAACAGTCCATTCTCCATCAGAATTCGCTTATTACCATGATTGGCTGGGGCGTATACGGATTTGTCCTGCTATTGATCGGTTATTTCATTTTTGAATTTATGACTCCTGGATTTAAAATAGATGAAGAGATACAAAAAGATAATCGGGCAGTTGGATTCCTATCGATGATCATATCAATCGCATTATCTTTTGTCATCGGCGCAGGGATTTCTTAATGCCCTTCATGAGAGGGAGTAAGCTGTGGAGAAACTTGCAAAAGTCCTAATTGTTTGTTGCGGAATCTTTTTTCTGTTTGGAATCATTTATATGACATTCTTCAACTGAAGCGGCCATTGTGCCGCTTCTTTTATTTTGAGTTCCATTAAAAAGAGTGGGGGGCGGCATGTAAAATACTAATGGTCAATTCTCATCATAGGGTCTTTATACTCTGAAATTCGGCAATTGTAAGAAAATCCCGATTGTATTATAATGAAAAGAGTATTGAGAATATTCAGAAGGAGGGGGCAAATGAGCAATAAGCCATGGCAAGCTATTTATCCGGAACAGATACCCGCTGTTTTGTCTTACGAAGATAAACCTCTTTATTCTTTTTTAAAGGAATCAGCCGAAGAATTCCCCGATAAAGTATCGATTCATTTCCAGGGAAAAGAATTAACTTTCCGGGAAGTGCATGAATCTGCTTTAAAGTTTGCTGCCTATTTAAAAAGTATCGGTCTTCAAAAAGGTGAACGCGTTGCCGTCATGCTTCCTAACTGCCCACAGGGTGTCATAGGCTTTTTTGGGATATTGATGGCCGGCGGAGTCGTGGTTCAAACGAATCCAACCTATACTGAACGTGAATTGGAATATCAAATGAAAGATTCCGGAGCGAAAATAATTTTGGCGATGGATATTTTATTTCCCCGTGTTACTGCAGTGGCATCAAGAACGGATATAGAACATATAATTGTAACCGCTATCAAGGAATATTTACCTTTTCCAAAAAATCTTATCTATCCTTTTATTCAAAAAAAGCAATACGGCATTGTCATCAATGTGGAGCATGAAGGGAATCATCATTTATTTTCCGAAATCATGAAACGTAAGATGACTGAAGAAATCACTGTGCCGATCGATGTGGATAATGACCTTGCCCTTTTGCAATATACTGGTGGGACAACAGGCTTTCCCAAAGGGGTCATGCTTACCCATAAGAACTTGCTGGCAAATACGAAAATGTGCAATGCATGGCTTTATAAAAATAAGCGCGGTGAGGAAAGGATCCTTGCGATTCTGCCTTTCTTCCATGTGTACGGTATGACTACAGTCTTGGTTCTTTCCGTCATGGAAGGGAACACCATGATCATCATGCCAAAGTTCGATGTTGAAGCGACGCTTAAAACCATCCAAAAACAGAAACCGACCATGTTTCCAGGAGCGCCAACGATGTATATCGGCCTCTTGAACCATCCGGATATCGCTAAATATGACCTTTCTTCCATCAATGCCTGTATAAGCGGTTCTGCATCATTGCCCATAGAGGTTCAAGAGCAGTTTGAGAAAATTACCGGCGGGAAGCTTGTTGAAGGCTATGGACTTTCTGAAACCTCTCCGGTGACCCATGCTAATTTCATCTGGGATCAGCCGCGTGTAAAAGGAAGCATTGGGCTGCCATGGCCAGATACTGACTCGGTGATTCTGTCCCTGGAAACCTTTGAAGAGCTTCCTCCGAATGAAATAGGCGAAATTGCCATTAAAGGACCACAGGTAATGCAAGGATATTGGAACCGTCCGGATGAAACGGAAAACACCTTTAAAAATGGCTGGCTGCTTACAGGAGATCTGGGTTACATGGATGAGCAGGGGTTCTTTTTTGTGGTCGAGAGGAAAAAGGATACAATCATTGCAGGCGGTTTCAATATATATCCACGAGAGGTGGAGGAAGTGCTATACGAGCATGAGGCCATACAGGAAGTGGTTGTGGCAGGTATCCCTGACCCCTATCGCGGTGAGACCGTTAAGGCCTATGTCGTACTGAAAAAAAATGCCAGGGCCACTGAAGAGGAATTGAATGAATTTGCCAGAAAGAACCTGGCTTCCTATAAGGTGCCGCGCAGCTATGAATTCAGGGATGAACTTCCTAAAACGACGATAGGAAAAATCCTGAGAAGAGTCCTTATCGAGGAAGAAAAGAAAAAAATATCCGAGGAAAGAAAAGAAGCTTAAACAAGCACCCCTTTTAACGGAGCAGCGGAAGAAAGCTCCGTGTTTTGCAGAACAGCTGGACAACCTATGGATGGGGGCTGTACAATGAACTGAAGTGAATGTCAGGACCCCTAGAAGTTTTTGCTTGACAGTAAAGGGTCGTCATTTTATGATAGAAATATGAATGATGATTCATTCATATTTCTGAAAGGGGACATCCAGTGAAAAGCAACAGACCAAAGTATAATCAAATTATTGAAGCGGCCGTTATCGTCATTGCCCAAAACGGTTACTATCAAGCCCAAGTATCCAAAATCGCCAAGCAGGCAGGCGTAGCGGATGGCACCATATATCTATATTTTAAAAATAAAGAAGATATATTAATATCATTATTCCATGAAAAGATGGGCTCTTTTGTGGAACAGATCGAAGAAGAAATAAAAGGAAAGACCACTGCTTCGGATAAACTGCATGTGCTCATCCAAAAACATTTTAAAAACCTTTCAGAAGACGTGAATTTAGCAATTGTCACTCAGTTGGAATTAAGACAGTCGAATAAAGAATTGCGCCTTAGAATTAATGATGTGTTAAGAGGGTATTTAAATTTAATCGATCAGATCATTATTGAAGGAAAAGAGAACGGCGAATTCCTGCCTGATTTAAACAATTTACTTGCCAGGCAGATGATTTTTGGAACGATTGACGAAACAGTGACGACTTGGGTCATG
Organism: Bacillus sp. ISL-4; assembly: GCF_018613275.1. Classification (NCBI taxonomy): domain Bacteria; kingdom Bacillati; phylum Bacillota; class Bacilli; order Caryophanales; family Bacillaceae; genus Bacillus; species Bacillus sp. ISL-4. The sequence continues at coordinate 22,057 of NZ_JAGGQN010000013.1, read as the reverse complement.
AATGAGCAAAAGTACTCTCTTCCTGACCTTGCACCAGACGTTCACCGCCTGCTAATTGGCGGCTGTGGCCTGAAAAGTTAACGATTTAAATAGAGGATGGCTAGCCATCCTCGAAAGAATCATTATTCCTGCTTCCCCTTTATCGGGAAGTGATACATATTGAATTTTCAAAAAAGTTTGACTAGCATGCCTGGAGGGATTGATATGGAATATCTTAAGCTTTCTGTCGAAAATCATGTGGCTTTTATAACGATTGATCATGCACCTGCAAATGCGCTTTCTTCGGCTATCATCGGGGAGCTTTCACAGGCCTTCGATCAAATTGGGAAAGACGAAGCGGTACGGGTTGTCCTTCTTCATGGTGAAGGAAGATTCTTCTCTGCAGGAGCAGACATTAAAGAGTTTACGGAAGTGGAGAACGGGAAAGCTTTCGAGAAGCTGACCAAGAACGGTCAATCTGTATTTGAGAAAATCGAATCTTTTCCAAAACCGGTCATTGCAGCCATCCATGGAGCAGCGCTTGGCGGAGGATTGGAGCTGGCCATGGCCTGTCACATCCGATTGGTCACGGAAAGGGCTAAACTTGGTTTGCCTGAGCTGCAGTTGGGCTTAATCCCTGGATTTGCCGGGACCCAACGTCTTCCTCGTTATGTAGGCATGGCAAAGGCAGCTGAAATGCTGTTTACAAGTGAACCGATTTCAGGTATCCAAGCTGTACAATGCGGATTGGCGAATCATGCCTTCACGGATGAAGAACTGATTCCAAAAGCTAAGGAACTAGCTCATAAAATTGCCAAGAAAAGCCCACTGGCTTTAAAGTCGGCCATTGAGTTATTAAATTATTCTAAGCATGATTCCTATCATCAAGGTGTGGAAAGGGAAGCCGCCCTCTTTGGCCAAGCTTTCGATACCGCTGATGCACAAGAAGGAATCAGCGCTTTCATTGAAAAAAGGGAAGCTGTATTCAAAGGGAAATGAGATTTTGGTATAAATAACTATTTTTATATATCATGCAGGATTTTGATGAAATCTGTAGAACAATACTATATATCAATAAAATTCATAATCTTCAAAACTCAAATCATTCGGGAGGTATTATCGTGAACATTTATGTACTGCTGAAAAGGACATTTGATACAGAAGAAAAAATTACACTATCCAACGGGAAAATTAATGAGGATGGAGCAGAATTCATCATTAATCCATACGATGAGTATGCAGTTGAAGAAGCAATCCAGGTACGTGATGCACAAGGCGGCGAAGTAACGGTTATTTCTGTCGGAACAGAAGAGTCTGAAAAGCAATTACGTACAGCGCTGGCAATGGGTGCTGACAAAGCCGTATTGATAAATATAGAAGACGACATAGAAAATGGCGACCAATTCACGACTGCCAAAATTATAGGTGAATACTTAAAAGGTAAAAATGCCGATTTAATCATTGCAGGAAACGTTGCAATCGATGGCGGTTCTGGTCAAGTGGGACCACGCGTTGCCGAAATTTTAGAAATTCCTTATATAACAACCATTACAAAACTGGACATCGCAAATGGAAATGTAAGCGTTATCCGTGATGTCGAAGGGGACTCTGAAACGATCGAAGCATCCCTTCCATTGTTGGTGACAGCTCAACAAGGGCTAAATGAGCCGCGTTATCCTTCATTGCCAGGAATCATGAAAGCGAAGAAAAAACCGCTTGAACAATTGGAATTGGATGACCTGGATTTGGAAGAAGAAGATGTTGAGGCAAAAACAAAAACGATTGAAATTTACCTTCCTGCTAAAAAAGAAGCTGGAAAAGTATTGGATGGAGAAATCAGTGATCAAGTTAGCAAACTTGTTCAATTATTACGCAGTGAAGCAAAAGTGATTTAATCTTAAACGGTACTTTTCAAAACAACACACACGACAAAAATGAAAAATAGAGCACAGGAGGTTTTTATAAATGGCTAGAAAGTTTCTTGTATTGGGCGAAGTTCGTGACGGTTCACTAAGAAATGTATCATTTGAAGCTATCGGTGCGGCTAAACTTGCTGCAGATGGCGGGGAAATCGTAGGTGTTTTAGTTGGTGACAGTGTTCAAAATTTCGGGAATGAATTGATCCAGTATGGCGCGGACCGGGTTGTGGCAATAGAGAATGATCAATTGAAACAATATACTTCAGATGGATATGCGCAAAGCTTGCTTGCCGTCATCGAGCAGGAAAAGCCAGAAGGGATTTTCTTTGGACATACGGCCCTAGGAAAAGACCTTGCACCTAAATTGGCTGGAAAGCTTGAATCAGGTTTGATCTCGGACGTTACATCCATTGAAGATGAAGGCGGAAATATCGTTTTCACCCGCCCGATATATTCTGGTAAAGCATTTGAAAAGAAAATTGTTACGGATGGCGTGATATTCGCGACAATCCGTCCGAACAATATCGAACCATTAGCGAAAGATGAGTCCCGCTCTGGTGATGTTTCTACATTAAGTGTGGACATTAAGGATTTACGCACAATCATTAAAGATGTTGTTAGAAAAGCTAGCGAAGGGGTCGACCTTTCAGAAGCGAAAGTAATCATCGCAGGTGGACGGGGCGTGAAAAGTGAAGATGGTTTTGAACCATTAAAGGAACTTGCACAAGTTCTTGGCGGAGCGGTAGGAGCTTCCCGCGGAGCATGTGATGCGGACTATTGCGATTACTCTTTGCAAATCGGGCAAACGGGTAAAGTCGTAACACCTGATCTTTATATCGCCTGCGGAATTTCCGGTGCGATCCAGCATTTAGCGGGGATGTCGAACTCCAAGGTTATCGTTGCCATCAATAAAGACCCGGAAGCTAACATATTCAATGTGGCTGATTATGGAATTGTCGGAGACCTTTTCGAAGTCGTTCCATTACTTACGGAAGAATTCAAAAAACTAAAAGTTAACGCTTAATAGAGATAATACAGATAAGGGGGCAAGACATTTGGCATAAGCCGATACATGTCTTGCCCCTTTATTTGGGCTAAGAGGCAAGGACTTCGGCCTGCATATTTATTCTTATTTTGGACATCCTACCACTGAAGCAAAATATTAGCATCGATTCGAGCAACAATGGTATACTGTCTTTAGTTATTTGAGTAAATTTGAGGAGGAAATATATATGGCTATTGTAAATGCAACAGACCAAACTTTCACAACAGATACTAGCGAAGGTGTTGTTCTTGTAGATTTTTGGGCTCCATGGTGCGGACCTTGTAAAATGATCGCTCCTGTTCTTCAAGAGCTTGATACTGAAATTGGCGATACAGCAAAGATCGTAAAAGTGGATGTAGATGAAAACCAAGAAACAGCAGGAAAATTCGGTGTAATGAGCATCCCGACATTAATCGTCCTTAAAGACGGTGAAGTGGTTGATAAGGTTGTTGGTTTCCAACCTAAAGAAGCACTTGCTGAACTTATCGCAAAACACGCGTAATAATAAGTTAGCTAAAAAAAGCTTCAAGTCTGCGGACTTGAAGCTTTTTTCGCTATCTTGATATATAATGATTGTAAAAATGGGAGAACAGGAGGCTGAAAGCATGAATCAACAAATAAAGAATAAACTTGCCCTTCTTCCCGATCAACCTGGTTGTTATTTAATGAAAGATCGTCAGGGAACGATCATATATGTCGGCAAAGCGAAGGTGTTGAAAAATCGTGTCCGTTCTTATTTTACGGGATCTCATGATGGAAAAACATTTCGGCTCGTGAATGAGATTGAGGATTTCGAATACATCGTCACCTCTTCCAATATCGAGGCTCTTATTTTAGAGTTGAACTTAATCAAAAAATATGACCCAAAATATAATGTCATGCTAAAGGATGATAAGACGTATCCTTTCATCAAGCTGACTGCGGAACGCCACCCACGTCTAATCATTACGCGAAAAGTAAAAAAAGACAAAGGGAAATATTTCGGTCCTTATCCGAATGCATTTGCTGCTAACGAAACGAAAAAATTGCTCGACCGCATCTATCCCCTAAGAAAATGCAATACTTTACCGGATCGCGTTTGTCTCTACTATCATCTTGGCCAGTGCCTGGCCCCGTGTGTATATGAAGTAGAGGAACAGGAATATAAAAAAATGGTGGATGATATCAACCGGTTCTTGAACGGCGGGCATACTGAAATAAAAAAAGAACTGACTGAAAAAATGCTATTGGCATCAGAAGAGCTCGATTTCGAGAGGGCCAAGGAGTTCCGTGACAAGATTGCCCACATTGACATTACGATGGAGAAGCAAAAAATGATGACGACCGATTTCATAGACAGGGATGTATTTGGCTTTGCCTATGATAAAGGCTGGATGTGCGTTCAGGTATTTTTTGTCCGGCAAGGTAAATTAATAGAAAGGGATGTTTCACTTTTTCCGGTCTACGATGAACCCGAACAGGAACTTCTCACATTCCTAGGTCAGTTTTACGAGATTACGAACCATTTTAAACCAAAGGAAATCTTGCTGCCTGAATCAGTGGATGCCGAAATGGCCGAAGGGCTGCTTGGGGTCAAAACGATTCATCCCAAAAGGGGAGCGAAAAAAGACATGCTTAAATTGGCGAATAAAAATGCCTCCATCGCCCTTCAGGAAAAATTCTCTTTGATTGAAAGGGATGAAGAAAGAACGATCAATGCGGTGGAAAACCTCGGTAACCAACTGGGTATCTACACCCCGCATCGAATTGAAGCTTTCGATAACTCCAATATCCAGGGAAGTGACCCTGTTTCCGCTTTAGTCGTGTTCATTGATGGGAAGCCGGAAAAAAGAGAGTACCGAAAATATAAGATCAAGACGGTCCAGGGACCTGATGATTATGAATCGATGCGTGAAGTTGTCAGAAGAAGGTATTCACGAGTATTGAAAGAAGGGCTGCCGCTTCCGGACTTGATCATCATTGATGGCGGAAAGGGACATGTCGAAGCTGTTCGGGATATTTTGGAAAATGAATTGGGCCTTGATATTCCGCTTTCAGGCCTCATTAAGGATGAAAAGCATAGGACATCGCAATTGATGATCGGAAATCCTCTTGAAATCGTACCTCTTGATTCACGGAGCCAGGAATTTTACCTATTGCAAAGAATTCAGGATGAAGTGCATCGGTTCGCGATTACTTTTCATCGCCAGCTACGCGGGAAAAATGCGGTTCACTCCCAGCTTGATGATATTTCAGGAGTCGGGGAAAAACGAAGGAAGCAATTATTAAGGCATTTTGGATCATTGAAGAAAATCAAAGAGGCAACAGTCGAGGAAATCATGGAAGCTGGTATGCCAAAAGGGGTAGCCGAGGGAATCGTTAGAAAATTACAAGAATAATCTTGCTACTGATAAATCTCTATGCTATGATTAAAAGGAATTTTTAACTAGACAACTTAAAAGTGCTGATAGAGGTGCGGAATTCAAGAGTAAAAACCTGGAGAAGTATGAGCTTCCATGAAAGGTTTTGAAAGGGGATGACGCCGAAGGAAATCAAGACTCATACCTTGTTTTCCTGGTCCGACATTTAATAAATGGCGGATTGTCAGGGTTTATACCCTGGAGAGCTATCTCACTGTGTTTACAGTATTAGATATGTGATCACAGCAATGAGATATTTCTCATTGCTTTTTTTATTGCCTAAAAAGTAGAGAGGGTGCATGAGGATGGCATTAATCGTTCAAAAATTCGGCGGAACATCTGTCGGTAGCGTAGAAAAAATCAAAAATGTTGCCAATCGGGTAATCGAGGAAGCGGAGAATGGAAATGAGGTAGTTGTCGTTGTTTCAGCTATGGGGAAAACGACGGACCAATTGGTTTCCATGGCCCGTGATATTTCCGCAACCCCGAGCAAAAGGGAAATGGATATGCTATTGACTACTGGGGAACAGGTAACGATTTCCCTGTTAACGATGGCATTGATTGAAGAAGGACATGAAGCCATTTCGTATACTGGCTGGCAGGCTGGCATGCAAACGGAATCCGTTCATGGGAATGCCCGGATTTTAAACATCAATGCTTCAAGGATCCAAGCTCAGCTTCAAGAGAAGAAAATAGTGGTCGTGGCCGGTTTCCAGGGTAACGATGTAAATGGGGAAATCACTACCTTGGGGCGAGGCGGTTCTGATACGACGGCGGTTGCCATCGCTGCAGCGCTGAATGCGGATAGATGCGATATTTATACGGATGTAACGGGTGTTTTCACAACGGATCCACGCTACATAAAAGGCGCGCGAAAACTCCAATCCATTTCTTATGATGAAATGCTGGAACTTGCCACCCTGGGGGCGGGCGTCCTTCATCCAAGGGCTGTCGAATATGCAAAAAATTATCAAATTCCGCTTGAAGTCCGTTCAAGCATGGAGAGAGAATCAGGAACGATCATTGAGGAGGAAGCAACTATGGAAGAAAACTTAATTGTACGCGGCATTGCTTTTGAAGACAGTATTACGAGGGTTACAATCTATGGTTTGCCCCAATCACTTGGTGCATTATCCACAATCTTCACGACTCTTGCGAAAAACCGGATTAATGTGGACATCATCATTCAAAGCATGACCGCCGAGGATACAACCAATCTATCTTTTTCCACAAAAAGTGAAGATACGGAAGCGGCCTTGATCGTGCTGGAAAATAATAAAGAACGATTGGGATTCGACCGGGTCGAAACGGAGAGCGGGTTGGCCAAAGTGTCCATCGTCGGATCTGGTATGGTATCCAATCCCGGTGTGGCTGCCGAGATGTTTGAAGTGATGGCCAATACAGGCATCCAGGTGAAAATGGTCAGCACATCGGAAATTAAAGTTTCGACTGTCGTCAATGAAAAGGAAATGGTGAAGGCGGTTGAATCTCTTCATGAAGCATTTAAACTAGGTCAGCATGCAAATGTGCTAGCCTAAGTGTCAGGAGTCCAATAAAAAACAGACTTCCGGTAAAAAGGGTAAGTCTGTTTTAAGGGCTCATTAGATTGGATCTCTGGGATCCCATTGGATGGTGAATATCACTTTTTTTGCGCGGCGTTTGATTTCTTCCGTTGATTCGCTGAGGAATTTTTTTTGCAGTGAAAACTGCTCGGCAAGGAAACCGGCTTCAAGCTGGAAGTGACAATCAGGGTGTAAGTCCAGGCGGCGGCTGATTATTTCACCCGTCAGGGATAATTCCATCTCGTGTTTCGTATACTTCAAGATTTCCAGATTGCCCCATCCAGCGCTTTGGAAAAATTCAATAACTTCCTGATCGCCATTCAATGGGAATTTTCTTGCTAATTGTTTACCTGCCCAATAGAGGATTTGATTAGAGTCTTTTCCGAGAATATCGTTCAATAGAACTTCTCTGATTAATTCGTACCCGAAAGCTGGAACTTTGAATTCTTCAGTTTGAATTTCTTCAGTTTGAATCTCTTCTTCTATCGCAGCAGCAATATTTTTTTTCATAATTTATCGCCTCTTTCTGTAAATCTATTATAAACGTATTTCTTTTGCAAATTATACTGTTTTTTATTTATTTAAATAACAATTGGAAAAAAATGAGAAATTATACCGGGATATTAATAGATTAATTAGTAATTTCTCCAAAATATATACTTGATAGATAAAAAATAGACAATTTAATCCAATAAAATCTATTCTGAAAAAGAGATTTCTTGTATCCGTTTTCTTGACGCACATTGAAGTCAGGAGTAAAATGGACATGTCACATAATTGTAAAGGGAGTATAGAGGAGTTTTTTGACTCTATACTATATTTTCACGCGGAGATAAAAGGTAGCCACCAGATTATCTTTGCATGATTTTTCACAAATTAAGGGGGGGCACTTAGTGGCAAAGAATCGTGAGTTTGGGAACCGTAGACTTCATTCACTACTTGGAGTTATTCCGATCGGGCTGTTCTTGTTGGAACATTTAGTTACCAACTATATGGCAACAAAGGGACCGGAATCATTTAATTCAGCAGCACATTTTTTAGAAAGCATACCGTTTCGTTATTTTCTGGAAATCTTCATCATTTTCTTACCTTTGATTTATCATGCGGTTTACGGGATTTATATCGCGTTCACGGCTAAAAATAATTTAGGTAGATTTGGGTTTTTCCGAAATTGGATGTTCTTTTTACAACGCCTAAGTGGAATCATTACGTTGATTTTCCTTGTTTGGCATGTATGGTCAACTAGGATTCAAGCAGCTATGGGTACAGAGGTTGACTTTGACATGATGGCAGAGATTTTCTCTAATCCATTTATGATTGCATTTTATTTAGTTGGGGTCATTTCGACAATTTTCCACTTCTCAAATGGATTATGGTCATTTGCAGTGAGCTGGGGTCTAACAGTTTCACCAAGATCGCAAAGAATCATGACTTACTTTACATTGATCGTTTTCGTTCTTCTTTCTTATATCGGAGTTAGCGCAATTTTCGCTTTCGTATAAGAAGATAGAGTTCATTTATAAGTATTAGGAAAAACATAGCTTGGCTAATGGAAATAAGGGAGTGACAGAATTGGGTAAAGGTAAAATAGTTATCGTTGGTGGAGGTCTAGCTGGATTAATGGCTACGATCAAAGCAGCAGAGCTGGGACAACAGGTTGATTTATTTTCTTTAGTGCCTGTTAAACGCTCTCACTCAGTTTGTGCCCAAGGCGGAATTAACGGGGCAGTTAATACAAAAGGTGAAGGGGATTCTCCATACATCCACTTCGACGATACAGTTTATGGCGGAGATTTCTTGGCTAACCAACCGCCGGTTAAAGCGATGTGCGATGCAGCACCATCGATCATCCACATGTTTGACCGTATGGGTGTAATGTTCAACCGTACTCCGGAAGGTCTTCTTGATTTCCGTCGTTTCGGTGGTACTCAACATAGCCGTACAGCATTCGCTGGTGCAACGACTGGTCAGCAATTACTTTACGCATTGGACGAGCAGGTTCGCCGTTATGAGGTTGAAGGCCTTGTAACGAAATATGAAGGCTGGGAATTCCTTGGAGCTGTTATCGATGATGAGCAAACAGCACGCGGTATCGTAGCTCAAAACCTGACTTCAATGGAAATCAAATCATTCCCTGGCGACGCAGTCATCATGGCGAGCGGCGGCCCTGGAATCATTTTCGGTAAATCAACTAACTCAATGATCAATACAGGATCAGCAGCTTCCATCGTTTATCAACAAGGTGTAAATTATGCAAATGGTGAGTTCATTCAAATTCACCCGACAGCAATCCCTGGAGATGACAAACTTCGTCTGATGAGTGAATCCGCTCGTGGTGAAGGTGGACGTATCTGGACATATAAAGACGGAAAACCTTGGTATTTCCTTGAAGAAAAATACCCTGCTTATGGTAATCTGGTACCTCGTGATATCGCGACTCGTGAAATCTTCGACGTATGTATGAACATGAAGCTTGGCATAAATGGAGAAAACATGGTTTACCTGGATCTATCACATAAAGATCCTAAATTACTTGATATAAAACTTGGCGGAATCATTGAAATCTACGAGAAATTCATGGGTGAAGATCCTCGTAAAGTTCCAATGAAAATTTTCCCTGCCGTTCACTATTCTATGGGCGGACTTTGGGTGGATTATGACCAAATGACTAACATCAAAGGTTTATTCGCTGCAGGTGAGTGTGATTATTCACAACATGGCGGTAACCGTCTTGGTGCGAACTCACTTCTTTCTGCAATCTTTGGTGGTTCAGTCGCTGGACCGAATGCCGTTAAATATATTGAAGGCCTTGATAAAACTTCAGAATCCATTCCTTCTTCATTGTATGAAGGGTACGAAAAACAAGAACAGGAGAAATGGAATGAAGTCATGTCTCTTGATGGTAACGAAAATGCGTACGTCCTTCACAAAGAACTTGGTGAGTGGATGACACAGCATGTTACTGTAGTTCGTTACAATGACAAGCTGAAAGAAACGGATAACAAGATTCTTGAGCTGATGGAACGTTACAAGAAAATTAACATCAATGACACGGCAAAATGGAGTAACCAAGGAGCAGCGTTCACTAGACAGCTGCAAAACATGATGCAATTGGCTCGTGTAATCACAATTGGTGCGTTAAACCGTGACGAAAGCCGCGGAGCGCATTACAAACCTGATTTCCCGGAACGTAATGATGAGGAATTCATGAAAACTACTATGGCAACATTCAAAGGCTTGGATCAAGCACCTGAATTCCATTATGAAGATATTGATGTATCACTGATCGCACCGCGTAAACGTGACTACACAACGAAACACTAAAGAGGGGGAGCAAAAAAATGGTTGAAACTAAATCTGAGACTAAAACAGTCCGTTTTATAATCACTCGTCAAGATACACCGGATTCAGCTCCTTATGATGAGGAATTCGAATTAGCGTACCGCCCGAATATGAACGTAATTTCCGCTCTAATGGAAATTCGTCGTAATCCAGTAACTGTACAAGGCAAGCACACTACAGCAATCGCATGGGACATGAACTGTCTTGAAGAGGTATGTGGTGCTTGTTCAATGGTTATCAATGGTAAACCAAGACAATCATGTACAGCCCTTATCGATCAATTGGAGCAGCCGGTTCGTCTAGCTCCAATGCGTACATTCCCTGTTGTTCGTGACCTACAAGTCGATCGCAGCCGTATGTTCGACTCATTGAAAAAGGTAAAAGCATGGATTCCAATCGATGGAACGTACAATCTTGGACCAGGACCTCGTATGCCAGAAAAGAAACGCCAATGGGCTTACGAGTTATCTAAATGTATGACTTGCGGTGTTTGTTTGGAAGCTTGTCCGAACGTAAACAGCAATTCAGACTTCATTGGGCCACAACCATTATCGCAAGTTCGTTTATTCAATGCACATCCAACAGGTGCAATGAACAAAGCTGAACGTTTAAATACGATCATGGGTGATGGAGGACTTGCAAACTGCGGTAACTCGCAAAACTGTGTGCAGTCTTGCCCTAAAGGCATTCCATTGACGACTTCGATTGCCGCGTTGAACCGTGATACTACGATCCAACAATTCCGTAACTTCTTCGGCAGCGATGAAGTTTAATAATGAACATGAAAGAACCTGTATCTTATGATATGGGTTCTTTTTTTTATTGTTTTACATACGTAGACTTGGTTGGGAATCGATTGCAATAATAATCGATTGATAACTGGCATTAAAGTGTAAATGCGGCACCAAGCCAACGGTGGAGGATTTGATTAATGAAGTGAGCTTGATAAAATTAACCTGCTTCCAATAGAAAATCCTTTTCATTATCCTTGTTTTCTTATAAAATGAGTGAATAGTCATTCAATTCAGAAAGGGTGTGCACAAGTTGGGCAGAATATCATATATCGATAATATAACGGAGTGGATCAATGATTTTTCTTTTAAACATGAGATTAAGGTCCGCTTTTCGGAAACTGATATGTTTGGGCACTTGAATAACACGATTCCTTTTACTTATTTTGAGGAGGCTCGGATTGAGTATTTCAACAGTATGGGGTTCATGAAGAATTGGACCTCGGCTCAATGCGGTGAGATGCCGGTTGTTGCAAATTTACAGTGTGATTACCTGAAACAGGTGTTTTTCAATGATCAGTTGACCATTCATGTGAAAGCTGACCATATCGGAAATTCTTCAGTGGACATACATTATATGGGGACCAAACAAGATGGTTCAATTTGTTTAACGGGCAGGGGGACGATTGTACAAGTCTCAAAGGCCACCGGAAAGCCAGTACCTTGGACGGAAGAGATGAAGCGGTCGATGTGGCATACAGAGCTGAACATTCCTAAAAATATTTCCATTTAGACAAGTAAAAGAGTCACTCCATTGCCCCAGCCGACATACTATATCTTGACTAAATAGACACCCACTCCGGGTTTTATGCTGGTGAAGGCAAGGAGGGTAACATTACTTGAAGGAGAACGAATTCACTCATAAGCCACTACTCACCAAAAGAGAAAAAGAAGTATTTGAGTTACTAGTACAAGACAAAACAACAAAAGAAATCGCAGGTGAATTGTTTATTAGCGAAAAAACAGTTCGAAACCATATTTCGAATGCGATGCAGAAGCTTGGAGTTAAAGGACGTTCGCAGGCAGTCATAGAACTCCTTCGTATGGGAGAACTTAAGCTTTAATGTGTTAACTCTTAATACGTAAGCCTTATAAATAATTTCTCTCCCGTTTATTGGCAGCATATAAGGAAGAGCAAAGCAACTTGGTTGTTTTGACTTCTTTGGATGCTGCTTATTTTTATGTATGGGGTTTCATTATGCTTCCAGGCAATCAATCTTGAAAATCATTTCACTTTCATCCAAAATGGTAGTATGATAAGTTTCATGAAGTGGGGAGCTGTGTGTATGGATGAAGAGAAGCAGGCGGCATATGTAGCCGATATCGAGAGGGAATTGCGCTATGTATCGACATGGCTTAAACAAAGGGGAAGAGAAATTCTCCATGATTATAAAATTACCATTCCTCAATTCGTGGCTTTGCAATGGCTTTTTGAATCAGGCGACATGACGATTGGCGAATTGTCCACGAAGATGTTTCTCGCCTTCAGCACAACGACGGACCTGATTGACCGCATGGAGAAACATCAGCTTGTTCAGCGTGTCAGGGATGAAAAGGACCGGCGTGTGGTTCGAATTCACCTTCTTGAAGAAGGTGAACGGATTATCGAAGAAGTAATTAATAAACGGCAGCAGTACTTGAGTGGCGTGTTAGTCAATTTTAACGAATCTGACATCAGGTCCCTCAAAGGGATTCTAGCAAAACTACATCTAGAAATGAAAGAAAAATGAGGCGAGTTTTTTGAAACAACCGATAGGCATCATTGATTCAGGGATAGGCGGCTTGACAGTAGCTAAAGAAGTCATGCGTCAGCTTCCAAATGAAAATATAATTTACTTAGGTGATACAGCAAGATGCCCTTATGGGCCGAGGACTAAAAAAGATGTCCAAACCTTCACATGGCAGATGACGAGGTTCTTGATGAAGAAGGATATAAAAATGCTGATCATCGCTTGCAATACGGCGACTGCAGCTGTACTGGATGAGATCAGGGCAATACTTCCGATTCCTGTGTTGGGTGTCATTCATCCAGGGGCAAGGGCAGCATTGAAAGTTTCTGATTCCTTGCATATTGGCATTATTGGTACGGAAGGCACGGTAAAAAGCAAAGCTTATGACGACGCGCTTGCTTCCATCAATTCCGATGTGAAAGTAGATAGTTTAGCATGCCCGAAATTTGTCCCAATCGTGGAAAGCGGGGAGTTTCAAGGGGGGATCGTCAATAGGGTCGTGGCACAAACCTTGAACCCGTTGAAGAAAACGAAGATCGACACATTGATCCTTGGCTGTACCCATTATCCACTGCTGGGGCCTGTAATCTCTTCCTATATGGGGGATGAAGTACAAGTCATTTCCTCTGGGGAAGAGACGGCCCGTGAGGCAAGTGTCATTTTGGATTACTATAAATTAATCAATAAAAGCAAGCTCCGTCCAGTTCATCGCTTTTACACAACCGGTTCAAGAGATATGTTTGGTTCCATCGCGTCGAGCTGGCTCGGTATTCATGTCAATGACATCGAAACAATTAAAATTGATCACTTATAAGGCTTCCATTTGGAAGTCTTTTTTTCGGGAATTGTTGTGTATATAGCTACAAGCCAGGATGGATATATCGCTAGAGAAGATGGAAGCATAGATTGGCTTTAAGGGACAGAAGGGGAAGGGGATTCGATTGTCCTATCAGGATTACCTGAAATCCCAATGAAGCTGACAAAGATGAAGCAGTACGGGCAAGTTACCCGGCTCCATTATCAGAGAGAAAAATAATTGGTCTATTTTCCCCTAGGGCTCGTATAAATAGGAGTACAAACTGTCCTAGGAGTGATTTTATGTCCAATAAATCAAAAGTAACAATGGTTGTGACCATTCTGGCATCTTCTTTTTGGCTTTCGGGCTGCGGATTATTTGGCGGTGAAGAGAAAAAGGAAATAGATCCACCAAAGGATGTTTCATTAGTCGAGGATGAATCTTCATTGAAAGAAACAGAAACGAATGGTGAGGAAAAGCCAGCGGCTGATGGAGAAGAAGGCGCTGTTGAATCGAAAACGGTGAAGACGGAGTTATATTTAATTGATAAAAGCGGGTATGTGGTTCCACAGACATTGGAACTTCCTAAATCGGAGGCTGTCGCTAAACAGGCCCTTGATTACCTTGTCAGTAATGGACCAGTCACGGATAAACTTCCAAATGGGTTCAGGGCCGTCATTCCTGCCGATACCCAAATAAGCGTGAACATTAAAGACGGAGTGGCTGTGGCGGACTTTTCGCCAGAGTTCAAAAACTATCAGAAAGAGGATGAACTTAAAATCCTTCAAGCCATTACTTGGACCCTGACACAATTCGACTCGGTCGATAAAATCAAAATGAGAATCAATGGGGAAGATATTTCCGAAATGCCGGTCAATGGTACACCGATAGATGAAAATATCTCAAGGTCGTCAGGAATCAATATCGATACGAGTGACGTAGTCGACATTTCCAATACAAAAGCACTGACCGTTTATTATGTAGGCGGTGAAGAGGAGTACACTTATTATGTTCCGGTGACGCGCAGGATCAGTGAAACGGTGTCTGATAATGTAACAGCAGTCATTAAGGAATTAACGAAGAGTCCTTCGGGTTCTAGCCTGCAAACAGGGTTCATGAGTGATGTAGCTTTACTTGACGAGCCTAAAGTGGCTGAAGGTAAGGTCAGCCTCAATTTTAACGAAAATATCCTTGGAAGCTTTAAAGAGAAAAAGGTATCACAAGAAGTCCTTGATGCCTTGGTCCTTTCTTTAACGGAACAGAAAGGAATTGAAAGCGTTGAAGTACAAGTGCAGGGCAGCGCAGATGTACTTAATGAAGAAGGAAAGAAAATATCCGAACCAGTGGTCCGTCCAGAGAAAGTCAACACAGGCAGTTTTTAAAGAACGATATCATATTTAGAAATAGCACAATGAGGCAGCCTGAAGCTGCCTCTTATTTTTTTGCCTCCAGAATTGAATAACCACCTTTTTAGAGCCCCTGTCGTATAAATCTTAAGTATTGCATTAGTTGAAAACTAATTCCCCTGCCAGGCAAATTCTCGTATTGTGAGAAAGTTTTTACATAAATAAATTTTTAAAAGGGGAAATTACTTTTAATAATGCAATCACTGGGGGATATTATGGAACAAAAGGTCATTCAGGCTGTACACATCTATGTTTTAATCATTATGAATACAGGATTCATGGTACATGTCCTGCTCCTTCCCAATATCTTGACCGCATCTCAACGGGACGCATGGATAAGTGTCATAATAAGTGTTGTTCCCTGTATCATATGGACCCTATTTATTTTTTATATTTATAAAAAACTAGATAAAGAAGATATAATCGCTTTTCTAAAAAAATGGTCTACACCTTTTGTTACATATATTTTCACAATAGCATTTGGGTTGTACTTTATATTTAACGCCTTCATTACCGTCAAATTTACAGTGATTTGGGCAAAAGCTAATTATACTCATGACATACCAAACATCGTAGTCGTTAGCCTGTTCACTTTTACTTGTATGTTTGCAACGTATAAAGGAATACGCACCATAAGCACTTTGGCTTTCCTGTTTCTTCCGTTCGTCACTTTTTTCGGGATATTTGTGGGGCTGGGGAATACGAGTAATAAGAATTACGAATTATTGTTCCCGATATTTGAAAGCGGGTATCGCAATACTCTAAATGGAATTTTGTATACGAGTGCAGGATATTTAGAAATTATCGTTTTTTTATTTTTGACTCCTTACCTGAAAGATAAGATAAAAGCCAAGTGGCTTTTATTAGTTAGTGTAATTTTAATCATGCTGACGTTAGGACCCCTCATGGGAGCGATTGCAGAATTTGGTTCTGTGGAAGCAGTGAAAATGAGGAATCCAGCTTATGAACAGTGGAAGTTGTTAAGGTTTGGCTATTATATTACTCGACTCGATTTCCTGTCCATTTTCCAATGGCTTTCAGGTGCCATGATTCGAATAAGTTTATGTTTATTTATTGGATATAAATTAATCTCAAATTCTAAACATCAGAAGTGGATACTGCTTTCCCTATATTCAATGATTGTTTTTGGGACGCTAATCCATTGGGATGCCACATCTTTTTTTTATTTTATATACAAATACTTCTTTCCAATCAGTAGTCTGTTTCTCTTAAGTGCTGCAATTATACTGTTATTCCTTATTATAAAAAAGGGAAAAGGAAAAGGTGAAACATTATGAGGAAGGGAAAATTGAATGGAACTCCTTCTTGCATTGACCAAATCCAAAAATGGTTCGAACATTCCTCTGATGTTGTTTTAAGAAAAAAAACATTTGATCCTGAAGGTCGTTATTTGTTGGGGTTTTTATATGCGCCAAACTTAGTTGATATGCAATTTATCAATGAAGTGATACTGCCTACAATATCAAAAGCGGTTCAAGAAAATGGGGAATTAACAATTGATCAATTAAGCAATATTATGGAGATCAGTAAGCTAAAAAAAGACTCCGATTTAAAAGAGGAAGTAGAAAGCATTCTTTTTTCAGGAGACCTAATCATTATTAATGAATCTTCTAATGAAATTTACTATACCCCATTAGCTAATTCCCCTAAGCGCAGTCCGGAAGAATCCAATATAGAATCTTCCATTCGCGGACCTAGAGATGGATTTGTTGAGAATATATCGGATAACATGTCTTTGATTCGCCAAAGATTAAAAACGTCAACACTTAAATGCATTGAATATACAATCGGGAAAAGAAGTAAAACTAAAATATTGCTACTTTATATAGATGACATTATTAATCCCTCGATTCTATTGGATATTAAAAAACGATTGGATTCATTAAAGGTTGATATCATAGTGAGCAGTTACCAAGTTGAAGAACTCTTATATGATACTCAACTTTCCATCTTCCCTTTAATGGACTATATCGGTCGACCGGACTATGTTGTTGAATCCTTGAATCAAGGGCGCTTTGCCATCCTGGTGGACGGGAATCCGACATGCTTGATCGGACCGACCAGCATTAATCAGTTACTGTATTCTGCTGATGACGCACATGCAAGCTTTTTTTATATTAGTTTCATGCGCATCATTCGTGTAGTCGCCTTATTTGTATCGGTTGCATTACCTGGTTTTTTTATAGCGTTAGTTTCCTATCAATTCGACCAAATTCCCTTTTCGCTTCTTGCGACGATTTCAATCACGAGACAAGGATTGCCGATACCTGCTTCGTTGGAGGCTTTCATGATGATCATATTGTTTGAACTATTTAAAGAAGCTGGTCTTCGCCTACCAAAAGCTGTAGGTCCGACGGTTTCTGTATTGGGTGGGTTGATCATAGGTGATGCAGCGATTCGGGCAGGGCTGACTTCACCCTCCATGCTTGTAATAATAGCTGTTACAGTTCTCTCAAGCTATACCTTAATCAATCAGAATATTGCTGGGAATATCGTCCTCATAAGGTTATTCATATTTGCCTGTTCAGCGTTTTTAGGCTTGTTTGGATTCTTCATGGGAATATTCCTTATCTTGATTGTTGTGGTTTCCTTGGAAAGTTTCGGCCAGCCTTTTGTGAATCCACTTTCCAAACCAAATAAATCGGATATGTTAAAAGTCTTATTTAGGACTCCGTATGGGATGTTAAGGCAGCGGAATCAAGCTCTACAGTCCACTGATAATGAACCTCAAAAGGAGTCGAACAAATGAGAAAGCTAATTGCAGTCTTGGTTATTGGCTGTCAACTTTTACTGACGACAGGATGCTGGGGAATGAAGGAAATTCAAGCCCAAACATATGGGTCAGCCCTAGGGATCGATTATAAAGAGGGTGAATTCATCTTATACTTTCAAGCGTTGAATTTTGCGGATATTGCAAAACAAGAGGGGGCGACTGCATTACAACAAAAATCTTCTGTTGTCATTGGGGAAGGTAAAGGGGAAAGTATCGAGGAAGCATTTACCGAATTAGAACAACATGCCGCATTACCGCTTTATATCGGGCATATTAACTCCTTCATTTTAAGTAAGAGTGTAATCAAGAATAAAATGAAGGATTTCATTGAATATGTAGGGAAAGAGCCCTTATTGCGATACAATTCATGGCTGTTCGTTACGAACGAGGATATTAAAAAGGTGTTTAACAGTGATAGTTTCTTTAATCTTCCTAACTTATTCACGATCATTCAAAGGCCAGAGACCGTTATTAATGAGAACTATTTCATTTCCCCGTTAAAATTCAGTGAACTGGTTTCGAGGTTTTATCAACCGGTTGGTTCCATTTTAATTCCCTCTTTGGTCATAAATGAGCATCATTACTCAGAGGGCGGGAAAGAAAAGAAGATACCAACATTGAATGGCGGCTATATATTATCAAAACAACAATATAAAGGGTTCGTAAGTAAACAAGATTTGATAGGTTTAAAATGGGTTGAAAATAAGGCGACAGTGATATTCTTTTCGCTGAACGAACAAAAGGTAAGTGTTGAAATCATAGACCCCAAAACAAACATCATGGTATTGGAGCAGCAAAAGAAACCTCTGTATGATCTAGAAGTTAAAGCAAATGGAATATTGAAACAAAATATAGATGACTTTGATATGGAAAAAATCGAAAAAAAGGTAGAAATAAAAGTTAAGGCAGATATTTTGAAGACATTGGAGACAGGGGAAAAAATCAATACAGACCTTTTTAACATCAGTGAAAAGGCATACAGATACCATGTCAATAAGTGGGATAATAAAATGATTAATTCCTTTGATAAGACTTCAATAAATAACATAAAAGTTAATATCCATATTGAACATAGTGAAAATTACAAACGTTAGATTACACGTTTCGGCTTATTGCAGATGAGGGAGTTGTGTTAGACTTAAGTTATCTGGATAATTCAGCGGCAGTTGTTGATCGTGAAAGGCAGCGCTGAATTCGTCCGTTTGGCACTGGAGAAGAAGCGGCTTTTACATATAACGAGTTACAGCGGATTCTTTCTTAGCCCAAAAAGAGCTTCATGCCGATAAAATAAAAAAGGGTGAAATGATAAATGAAGACAGTAATCATTGCAACGAAAAATAAAGGGAAAGCCAAGGAGTTCGAAAGCTTATTCTCTGCAAAAGGATATGAAGTCAAAACACTTCTCGATGTACCGGATGCTCCTGATGTTGAAGAGACAGGTACGACTTTTGAAGAAAACGCGATCCTGAAGGCAGAGGCCATTGCCCAGAAGCTAGGCCACTTTGTCATTGCTGATGACTCAGGATTAATTGTAGATGCATTGGAGGGCCGTCCCGGCGTATATTCTGCGCGCTATGCTGGAGAGTCCAAGAGTGATGAAGCAAACACGGAAAAAGTCCTCCGGGAACTGGAAGGCCTGCCAAAAGAGGATAGAACGGCGAGATTTTATTGCGCCTTGGCACTAGCGTCACCCAACCAGGAAACGATTACGGTATCAGGAACGATGGAAGGCCTGATTACAGAACAGCCTTCAGGAACGAATGGATTCGGTTATGACCCCATCTTTTTTGTTGAGGAACAGGGCAAAACAAATGCCGAATTGACAAAAGAGGAAAAAAACAAAATCAGCCACCGTGCCAACGCATTGAGGGCTCTAGATGAAAAACTTGATCTATTTCTAAAAAGGGAAGAAGGAATGTGACGATGAAAGTGCTAATAATGAGTGACAGTCATGGCTTAACTCATGAAATCAGCATGATTACCGACCGTCATAAACAAGAGGTTGCGGCCATGATCCATTGCGGTGATTCAGAGTTGGGAAGAAATGACCCTCACATGTCTGAGTTCTTAGCCGTTCGTGGGAATTGTGACTATGATTCGGCATACCCGAATGATATTGTGGAGAGTATTGCAGGCAAGCGTTTCTTCCTTACGCATGGACACCTCTATAACATAAATATGACCTTGATGAACCTATCATATAAAAGTGAAGAGACAGGAGCGGATATTATTTGCTTTGGCCATTCCCACGCTGCAGGTTCAGAATTGATTGACGGCAAGCTCTACATCAACCCGGGAAGCATACGGCAGCCGCGTGGACGAAAAGAGAAAACCTATGCCATTTTGAATATCGGAAATGACCAACTTGAAATCATCTTTTATGACCTTGAAGGAAAAATCGTTGAGGAACTAAGAAATGCTTATCAAATGGAATGACTTCATGTATTATGAACAGGAAGCGTTTTTTCCCGCTTCCTGGTTCATAAAAAAGAAAAAACTTTTTATGAAAAGCCGTTGACTTTCTTTTGATATCCTACTATAATAAGAAGTGTCCTAAGGGAACAGTTAAGGTAATACATAAGTTTTACCGCAACTTATATCATAAACGTCTCAGTAGCTCAGCTGGATAGAGCAACGCCCTTCTAAGGCGTCGGTCGGGAGTTCGAATCTCTCCTGGGACACTAACTTAGTGGATTTAAATCCCGCTACGAAAACCTTCTATATTAGTTTAGTGAAACGGTCAGTATAACGGTCATGTAAGAAATTACACCGTATATCGATTTATCCTACTAACGATATAGGAGGTTTTTTCGTATGACCAAAAGAAAAGGCTTATTAGATGTTGAAGTAGATATGATAACTTCGAATTGTTCGATAAAGTGTATTCTTCATTTTTTACTGCAAACTTCATTCAAATACCATGATAAATATTGAATGAATGGTAGGGGTGTTCTAAAACTTTTCAAAATTAAATATTACTAGTATTGCAATGAGTATTATACTAAGTTATAATAAGAATCATATGTCTCAGTAGCTCAGCTGGATAGAGCAACGCCCTTCTAAGGCGTCGGTCGGGAGTTCGAATCTCTCCTGGGACACTAACTTAAAGCCAAAACCTTTACAAGGTTTTGGCTTTTTTTCTTTTTTGTTTTACGGATGATATGCGGCAAGAAGTTTTTTATTTCATATTTATCGCAGGTGGATGACCTTTTATGTCGAACTTGTTATAAATAAGGAGATGTTTAAATGAATAAAGATAGATTATTCAAGCTCATTCAAACTTCCACTCGGGGTAATTTCTTTTCAGTAGAGATAACCGAAGATGGAACTGAAGTAGTCCAATTAGCCAGGGAGTTAGAAAAAGAAGGAAGAATCAAATTGAGGGAATGCACACGAAAAGAACAAGGCGTTTATCTGGAAGGAATACTTAAGTTTGTGCCTAGCAATACTTAATGAGCTCTGACGAAGGAACTATATTAGGAATTTTATATGATCCACAGAAAATGGCATCCATGATCGGATGCCTCAGTTTGTAGACAAGAGGGGTTCGGAATTAGAAAAATTCCGAACCTCTTTTGAAATTCCCTTTGAATTTTCGCCTAAAATTAAGAGAATGGGGCTCAGTGAGTCCGCTATGTTAGGCGATGCCTAGAACTTTCCATGTCAATTGGCTATCTTCTTTAAATTAAAGGCAGCGAAAGTAAGCATCGCCTGCATAGGCTGTTTTTTAAGTCCCTTTAAAGTAGTCCAATGCAGCCTAAGAACCAACGGTAAGTCATATTTGTTTTAACTTCTTCAATTGTTTTACGCATTGAATGAAAGTTAGTTTGACTAATATCATTGGATCAATACTTGGGCGTCCTACCTCTGAATATATCTTTCAACAAATCATAAATGAAAGAGAAGTCAATGGCAGCCTCAATTTTTCGAACCAAATGGTTCGCCGACACTATTTGATCTAAAGTAATCATTTCAAGTTGATCTCACTGAATAGAATCATGTATAGAAAGGCGCCTCATCACCTCAAGTTTTAATAATTCTATTTGAAAACAATAAAGATCTTAGGCAAAAGGTTTCATCTAAAAGTTAAAACAAAGTTGATTGGAGCGGGTGTGCGAGACTCCTGCGGGAAAAGCGAGTCCTAGGGAGACCCCGCAGGCGCAGAGGCGCCGAGGAGGCTTCCGGACCGCCCGTGGAAAGCGAGTTGCCTGGAGAGGAAATCAACGTTTAAATTGTACAGTCTGAGGCATCCGTGATCGGATGCCTTTTTTTCGTGCGCCCGGCATGGGTGCAA